>CAYZVM010000017.1:0-29554 GCA_964481485.1 uncultured Saprospiraceae bacterium
TTCTCATTGATGTTATGTGCGATACCCATTGTGCAAGAACGGTGAGGGTGTGTAATATTAAGCGCTAAAATCGCTAAGGGCGCAAAAAATTGATTTTTAAGAACTTAGCGCACTTTGCGGGCTTTTCGGTCAAACCAAAACAATTTTGTAGACTTACCTAAACGAAAAAATCAGCGCGGCGAAGGTATGAGGGCCAATTTTAAGCCGAGATTATGTTTCGGTTAAAAAATGTAGCATTTTGCTCGATTAACCTTTTTTAACCTTCCTTCAAGGTCAGTTAACCTGCTTCCGAAAATGCGCCCGGTACTTTTGTGCCGACATTTTGAGGTCACGCACTTTTCATTTTTGGCTATGCAGATTAAGTTATGAAAACACATCTTTTCTTCTTTTCTCTTTTTCCTTTTAAATTTTGCGGTTCTGCGGTTTTGCGGTTTTGCGGTTTCCCCTTTTCTTTTTCCCTTTTTCCTTTTAAATTTTGCGGTTCTGCGGTTTTGCGGTTTTGCCGTTTCCCTTTTAAATTCTGCAGTTTCCCTTTTTTCCTTCTTTTTCCTTTCTTCCTTTTTTCCCAAAAATATGACCTGCGCGGCACCGTCGTGGACACCGCGTCCGCACCGTTGGCGGGTGGCACGGTGATGCTGCTTTCCCCGGCAGACAGTTCTTTATTGGCATTCGCCCGCACGGGCGAAGACGGTTCGTTCGAGTTCAAAAATCAATCGGCGGGCATGTATTTGTTGCGCTGCACCTATTTAGGCTATCAAAATTTTCAAAAAACGGTGCAACTCGAAGGCGCGGAAACGGTGGTTGACCTCGGCATTTTGTCCATGCAACTCAAATCGCAACTGCTTGACGCAGTAGAGATTACCGGCCAAGCCAACCCCGTGACCATCAAACAAGACACGATAGAATTCAACGCCGGGTCGTTCAAAGTAAAGGACAACGCGGTGGTGGAAGATTTGCTCAAAAAACTGCCCGGCGTGGAGGTGGCGCGCGACGGCACGGTGCGGGCGCAGGGCGAGACGGTGAAAAATGTGCTGGTGGACGGCAAAAAATTCTTCGGCAACGACCCCAAACTCGCCACCAAAAACCTGCCCGCCGACGCCGTCAACAAGGTGCAGGTGTACGATAAAAAATCCGACCAAGCCGTGTTCAGCGGCATTGACGACGGCCAACGCGAAAAAACCATCAACCTCGATTTGAAAGAAGACAAGAAAAACGGCTGGTTTGGCCGCGTGGCCGGCGGCGCGGGTGCCGACAAGCCCGGCGACTTGCGATACGAGAACAACCTAAGCCTCAACCGTTTCAAACCCAAACAACAAATCTCGGTGCTCGGCATGGGCAACAACGTGAACCAGGCCGGTTTTTCCATTGACGACTATATGGCTTTTTCTGGGGCTATGCGCCAGATGATGGGCGGCGGCGGTGGCCGCGTGACCCTCGAATTCAACACGGACGGCGACAACGCTATCCCGCTCAATTTCGGCGACAACGAAGGCTTCTTGCGCACTTGGGCGGGTGGGCTGAATTTCAACCAAGAATTTGGCAAAAAATCCGACCTCAACGCCAGCTATTTTTACAGCAACGCCGACAAACTCTTCGAGCGCAACGCCACGCGCCAGTCGTTTTTGCCTACTGGAAATTTTACAACTTTCAACACATCGAACGAGGAAAACCTCACGGACAACCACCGGATAAACACCACGCTGGAGCAAAAAATTGACTCGTTCAATTCCATTCAAGTTACGTCGGCGTTCACCTACACCGAGCGCACCGCCACTTCCAACTCGTTTTCCCAAACCCTCGGCCCCGACGGCGCCGCGCAAAACGAAGGCAGCCGGAATTACCAATCCGACGCCACCAGCTCCAATTGGGCCAGCAACGTGCTGTACCGCCACAAATTCCCCAAAAAAGGTCGCACATTCAGCACGAATGTCAATTTTGGATTGAACAACAACGACTCTGAGAGCAACAGTTTTTCGGAAAACATATTCCGCAGCGACGGTGGCCCGAACAATCGAATTGACACCGTCGCCCAAAACCAGTTTTTCAAAAACGACATCGTGAATTGGGGCGCAAAAGCCACCTACACCGAGCCGCTCGGCAAACGCCGCTACCTCGAATTGAACTACGGTTATTCCCAAACGGACAACACCGCCGACAAGGATGTGTACGACGTGCTGAGCGGCGAGCGCAACTATAACGCATTGCTTTCCAATGCTTTCACCAATACTTTTGGCTACCACCGGGGCGGCGTGGGGCTGCGGCTGAACCGCAAATCGTGGAACGGCAGCGTGGGCATGGACGCGCAATCGGCCACGCTCGAAGGCGAGGTGACGGCGGGGCAAGGCACGGCGGTACGTCAGGATTTCAAACACCTGCTGCCGCGCATGGACTTCCAATATCAGTTCGCGCCGAGTCGCAATGTGCGCCTCAACTACACCACCAACATCAATGCGCCGAGTGTGCAGCAACTCCAGCCGGTGCCGGATGTGAGCGACCCGCTCAATATCACCGAGGGCAACCCCGGTTTGCGCCCCGAATATGCCCACAACGCGCAGTTGAACTACGGTTCTTTCAGCCCCGAAACCATGCGCAGTTTCTTTTCGGGCGTGTTTTTCACCTACACCCAAGACCGCATCGTGAACGCGCAATCGGTGGATTCGAACTTTGTGCGCCGCTACCGCCCGGTGAATACGGATGCCAATTACCGGCTCAATGGCACGTTCGCATTCGGGCTGCCGTGGAAAAAACTCGACAGCCGATTCAACCTGCGCACAGAAGCGGGTTTCAATCGCGGCCAAAACTTTATCAACAGCCGCGAAAACTTCACCAGCGGCATCGCCCTCACCCAATCCCTGTCGTGGGATTACACGCCCGCCGAATGGCTCAACTTCAACGCCGGGGTCGAGTTGACTTGGAACCAGACGCGCTACTCGCTCGATAAGGCTTTCAATCAGGAATATCTGACGCAGGATTACAATGGCGAATTGGACGTGCAACTGCCGCTCAATTTTACCATCAACACCTCGCTCAACGTGCGGGTGAACAACGGTCTCGGCGAAGGTTACGACCAAGCAGTGCCAATTTGGAATGCCACTGTTTCTAAGTTTTTGATGAAAAACAAACGCCTCGAACTCTCACTCGTCGTGCGCGACCTGCTCAACCGCAATGTGGGCATCAGCCGCACGGCCAACCTGAACTACGTTGAAGATGAGCGCGTTGCGTCGCTGGGTCGCTACGGCATGGTGCGGCTGACATATTCCTTGAGCAGTTTTGGTGGGCCGGGCGGCGGTGGGCCGAGGATGCGGGTGATGATGCGGCGGTAGGGGGTGAACGGTTGCATCTGCGCTGTTTGCGGCTGCGTTGGCTTTGAGCGTTGGGCTTGGGCAGCATAGGCGACCATGCATTGTTCGCTGTTGCCTTTTATTTATTCTTTCTTGTCATATCTGTAACTATTTCTCCGTCGTATTTCCAAATTCCATTTGCTCCCCCAAACCAAATATTATCTTCTAAATCACCAAAGATGAAAAGGATTTCAGAAAATGTCTGTCCGTTGTAGTTGAATTCAGAAAACTTTTCACCATCAAAAAGGCATAAGTTAACCAAGTCAGCACCAAGCCAAAGATTACCATTTTTATCTTCAAAAATTGCTCGTATTCGCTTATTGCATAAGCCGTCCTCAACAGAATAGGTTTTGAATGATTTTCCATCATAAACGGTTAATCCGCTATTTCTATTCCCGTTAAAGCCCATCCATATCTTTCCAGATTTGTCGCAGTAGATAGTTCGTACTTGGCTATCACTTAATCCATCCTTTATCAAATATTGTGTAAATACTTCACCATCAAATTGATTAACTCCTCCGTGAGTCATTGATGCAAACCACATATTTCCTTTGTTATCTTTTCTTATAAAAGGAATCCAATTATGGTACAAACTATCTTCTTGTTTTTGTCCGATTTCGGTTAAATATGATTTGAATATTTTCCCATCATAGCAATAAGTTCCAGCCCCTCCAGTTCCAATCCATAAATTGTTGTTGTTATCGGTTGCTAAAGCATAAGCAGCATTGGGACTTAGAGTGGGGTACACCGTACTAATCCAACCTGTTGTGGTGTCTTGGTATGGTAGAGGTATATGTTCAAATTGTTGTCTGTTGTATTTGACTAAACCGTATTGAGTCCCAAACCATATATTATTTTTATGGTCAGAAACAATTGAAAAGACTTGATTACTACTCAATCCGTCCTTCATAGTATAATTCTTAAATGTTTTTCCGTCAAAATGGTAAATACCACTACCGTTACTTGTGAACCAAAGCGTACCGTCTTTGTCAACATAGCCATTTGAAAATCCGTTTTTAGGAAGAGAAATTTTGATTACTTCTGAAACTTTCTCAACGGATAACTTTTCATCTTTAACTTGTCCGTTACAAGAAGTAAATATTGAAACTAAAATCAGTAAAGGGATATTTCTAAATTTGAATTTCATTTTTCGTATTTTATGGTTACAGCGAACAACTGTTTGCCGCAACTCTTGACTACAAACCTTTTGTCAAAAGTGCGGATATTTCGCCAGTGGACACCCAACCCTTCCGCCAGCTTATCCCCGCGAAAGCGCGGGCAGTTTTTGGCGACGACTCAAAAATATGGGTATTGTCCTAAAATGTAAGAGGTGGCTTGTGTTTTTTTGCGGCAGTTAAATAACCGACAAGGTTAGTTTGACTTCACCGCAGAGGTGCAGGAGACGCGGAATTATTGAAAATAAATACTCTGCACCTCTGCGGCGAACCTCACTCGCTCCGCAGTGATTTGACGGGATTCGCCAGTGCCGCTTTCACGCTTTGAAAACCCACCGTCAAAAACGCAATCACAATGGCCGCTGCTCCTGCTGCTGCAAACATCCACCATTGAATATCAATGCGATAGGCGAAATCTTTCAGCCAAGTGCTCATCGCCCAGTACGCAATCGGCGAGGCGATGATGATGGCCAGCACGACCAGTGTCAAGAAATCTTTTGCCAACAAACCGACCACCGAAGCGACGGAAGCACCCAGCACTTTTCGGATGCCGATTTCTTTGGCGCGGTGCTGCGCAGCGAATGTCGCCAAACCAAGCAAGCCGAGGCAAGAAATCAGCACCGCCAAGCCCGCAAATCGGTTGAACAGCGCCCCGGTGCGGGCCTCGGTTTTGTACAGCGCGTCGTATTCTTCATCGAGAAACTTGTATTTGAACACTTTGCCAGGGTTGAATTTTTCGGCAATGGCTTGCATGGATGCGATGGCCTCCTGCGTTTTGCCGGGTGCGGTTTTTACATAAAAAGCATCGAGCCATTCGGGGTTTTGATACATAATGAGCGGCTCCACGGCCTCGTGCAGGGAGCGGAAGTTGAAGTCTTTGACCACGCCCGCTATCGTTCCTTTTGTTCCGTTGAAATCAACCCATTTGCCAGCAGCGCCTTCATGTAGGCCCATTTCGCGGACGGCGGCTTCGTTGATGATAAAAGAAGTGGTGTCCCAGCCGTTCAGTTCGGGGCGGAACCAACGCCCTTCCGCCAATTCCAACCCAAAGAAGGACTGAAAATCTGTGTCCGTGCCAATTTGCCAAACCGGCATTTCCTTACCCTCGGGTTTGCCCTCCCAGTCCATGCCGCCGTTCTGCGAGCCGATGCCGACGATGTTGTTGTCGCTCACAGATACTGCGGCAACGCCAGGCTTGCCCGCGAGCTCGTTTTTGACCACCGAAGCGGGTACTTCTTTGCCATACAGGGCCATGAAAATCACGTTTTGGCGCTCGTAGCCAAGTTTTGCTTCCCGCACATACGCCATTTGTTTGCTGATAATCAACGCACTGGCAATCAGTATTAATGAAAAAACGAACTGGCTGGTCACGAGCGTTTTTCGCAAAACGGTGCCGGTACTGCTCCCTGATTTCCCAAAACTGAAAATTTGCCCTTTCAAAACGGCTACTGCATTGAAGCGCGTCAACATCAGTGCCGGGTAAATGCCGGCCAACAGCAAAGCCAAGACCGCCGTAGCCGCCACCACGCGCAGAACGCCTGGCTGGAAAAATTGCTCGTTGCTGAAATTTTTGCCGGACAATTCATTGAACATTGGCAAAAAACCCATGGCGAGCAGCATGGCAAGCCCGGTCGCTACGAGAATAAGCAGCCCTGATTCAGCCAAAAACTGCGCGAACAATTCGCCTTTTCCTGCCCCGATGGCTTTGCGCACCCCGACCTCTTTGGCGCGGGTGGAGGCGCGGGCAGTGGCAAGATTGACGTAATTGATGCAAGCGATGCCCAGCACGAGCAGTCCTATTAGCCCAAAGACGGCGATGGTTTTTCGGTTGCCAGTTCCTTCGTCCCACGACAACATCCCTGAATCGAGATAGACTTGTTGCAAGGGCTGCAACGCGTACCAAAATTGGCCGTCGTCGGGCTTGGTGCGGTGCCGGGCCACGAGTGCGGCGAGTTTGTGCGCCACTGCCTCCCGGTCGGCTTCCGGGCGCAGCAACAACCACGAGGTGTAACTCATATTGCCCCAGTGAAAGGCATTTTTGGGGTCTCGCACGAGTTGATTGGCGATTGGTTCCCAAGGCATTATGCAGGAAAATTGGATGCTTGAATTGGAAGGCGGGTCTTTCAAAATACCCGTCACCACGAGGTCAACTTTGTCGTTGAAACGCAACGTTTTGCCCAGAGGGTCGGCATCGGCGAAAAACTTGCGGGCCTGCGTTTCGGTCAATAAAATACCGTTGGGCGTGCTGAGCGGGGCGCTGCCATCGCTCCGCAGAATGGGGAAATCGAACACCTCGAAAAACGCTTTATCCACAATCAGGGCCTTTTCCGCTTCGAGCATAGTCGCGCCAATTTGGAAGGTGCCTGTGTAAAAACGCCAAGTGCGCACGGCCTCTTGCACTTCGGGCAGCTCGGCTTTGGCAGCAGGCACCAGACCCGCTGGCGTAACTTCGGTCCACTGGCGTTCGCCGCCAAAATCCCAATTGGTCAGCACACGGGCGATGTTTTTGCCCTGCTTGTGCGAACGGTCGAACGTGAGTTCGTCCTGCACCCAGAGCAGCACGAGCATGGCGGCAGCCAGCCCGATAGCGAGCCCGGCGAGATTGAGGATGGTGTAGGTGCGGTCGCGGCGCAAAGCGCGGAAAGCGTGGGTAAGGTTGTTTCGCAGCATTTGAAAGAGATTTGACTTCGTATGAGAGCATTTGAGCGTATGCGAATGCTCGGCTTATTACTCTAGACACCACACCTCGTGCCGGAATGGTTATTGGCTGATTGTCAGTTTTTTAGCAGCAGGATAAAAATCGGTGGGTGTTCGGATTCGGACGCTGGGGTGTGCGGGAGCGGACGGGAAGATTCGTAAAACAACGCGTCTTTGTGCGGCAGCCAACACCAATTTTTTGCAAATTTTTTTAGTGTTAATACAGATTGCAAGTCGCAAGCCGCAACTTTTCTACCTTCGCCTCGAAACACACCTTTTTGTCATGGAAAACAAAAAAATATTTGTGGTGGACGACGACAAGATGTACGCCACCATGCTGGCCGACCACTTGGAAGAACAGGGGTTTGCCGTCAAAGCGTTCGCCACCGGCGAGGATTGTCTCGCCCATCTCGGTGAAAATCCAGACTTCATCATTCTTGATTATTATCTTGATTCGGAAGTGCCGGGTGCGAAAAACGGTTTGGAAATCTTGCAAGAAATCAAAAAAGCCGATGAAGATGTGAGGGTCATCATGCTCTCTTCGCAAGAACATTACGGCGTTGCGCTCCAAACCATCGCGAAAGGCGCGATTTATTATGTCATCAAAGACCTGCAATCGTTCAAAGAGATTGACAGCATTTTGGAAGGGATGGAATAAATTGAAGCCGTTCAAATTAGGTAGGGGTCATTTTCTTTTTTAGAAAATGACCCCTATTGACCTTGCCTTTTTAATGAATCACCAGTTTTCCAATCCCCACTAATTTCCCCTTTTCCCGCACTTGCAACCAATAAATGCCCGGTGTCAATCCATCGCGGCGCAAATCCCAGCGTCCGCCAGTGGTTGTTTGGCGCAGCGCCATTCGGCCAGTCGCGTCCGATAAAGTCCAGTCTAATATCGCATTGGGCGACACCTCGCCGAGTTCCACGGTTGCGCTTTCTGAAGCGGGATTTGGGTAGGCTCGCAGTGTGACGAGCGGGTTTGCGGGCGACCAACTGCTCACCGTAGGCACAAAGTCTTTGCCGACGCGATGATGTGTCGTGTTGGTAAAAATCGGCGCATTGAAATCAAAGTAAATGGCGGCGTGGTTGAAAATGTCCGTCTCCAACGGGACATTGGGTTTTTGTTCGATGAAAAATTTTACAAAACCCTGCGACCCTTCGAGATTCACATTGCTGTCGGGCAGCATGATATTTTCAAATTTGAACTCCAGCACATTTTGCCCCAACAAGGCCCAAACGTAAGGGTGGCTCGCCGCACCGGGCCGCACGCTCGCCGGGTCGAGCCAAGCGGAAAGTGTGTCGCGGATGACTACGTTGACGGCCGTGTCGGTGCCGGTGTTTTGAAAGCGGATTTTGTAGTCCAGCGGCACACCTTGACCGATATAATTTTCTGGGCCGTACCCCGTTGGCACGGCTTGTTTGTCGTTCGGGTCATAAGGGCCTATGTTGTTCTGACAGTCTCGGACAAATCGTGTCGGGTATAATGCGGGGAACATATTCAAAACGCCTGCCTGAATTGGCCCATTGCAGCCCTCGACGGCGGCGGTCGGCGAAAAGAATGGCAACTCGCCCGGCTCATGCCCGGCATATATCCTAAAAGTAGCGCCATTGGCAGGGCATTTCAACAGCGTATCCTGCTGAATGTCCAATTGGAACGAGCCTTCGCGCATCACTATCAAATCCTCGATGACTATAAATTCGGCCATACCCGGCATGGGTGCGCCGCCGACATTGCGCAGCGTAAACTGCACCGAGTCGCCTTCACAGTCGGCATCTACCTCGATAATTGGCTCTTCGACGAGTCCCAGCGGGCAGAGATTGGCTATGGAAATTTCAGCGGAAGAGCAGTGCGTTTGCCCCAGCACCGTGTTTTCACAATCAACATCAACCGTCATGCTGAACGACCCCGATGCGAGCGGTGGCAAATTGCCGATAAAAAAAGCATAAGTGTTGGGGCCCAACGTGGTGTAGGGAATTGAAGCCCCCATCAATGTCAAGAATGGGTCGAGTGTGACGCGCACGACCGCCGAATCAGCCTGCACATTGCCGCGATTGGAATATGTCACCGTATAAAGATTAGCCAAAGGTGAGCAACGCCGCAGGAAAGTGATGCCCATCCCGACCTCCGGCCAAGGACAGTTAAGTTCGGAAAACATCCCAACGTCCTGCTGCACTGTATCGTAAAACGAATTGAAAATCAATGGAATGGAGTCAACGCAGGGCAACCACAAATCATTCGGCGGCATGAAGCGGAGCAGGTATTCTCCTGTGTCAAGAGCCATGCTGTAATTCCCCAAAGCGTCGGTGGTGGCGTAGCGAGAGGCTGTGCTGTTGGTTGCTTGCACGACGAGGCCGGGTATCGGTAAATCGTCCGGCAGTGTGTTGATACAATCGCTGTTGAGGTCGGCAAATACGTTCCCGTAAAGGCGGTTAGTAAAAGGGATGCCATTTGAGGCCGTGCGAATAACGTAAGGTACCGAAGACCCAATAGCGCCCATCCGCCCAAGGCTTACAGTGCCTCCGTCGGGCATCGCCCAAAGGCTGTACGGGCCGCCCATGTTCAGGATATTATCCACCAGCCACCCCCAAATCTCCTCGCCGTCTAATGTTATTTTGCTGATGCGCAGGTTGCTATTGGTAACTGTACCCACCAGCAAATTGCCATCACTCGCAGCACGAAGTTGCCGCGCATCGTATGGAATAACATTGACCAGAGCGCCGGTGCTGTCCATCACCGCTATGCGGATATAATCCGTGCCGACAAAACGGTTGTCATCAATCATAGCCAAATCATAAAAGCCCCATGTAAAATGCGGCTGCGCATAAGATTTCAAAAAAATCGAATCACCATTGGGTGAAATTTTGGCGATATAAGGGTCGCCGCCCACGCCGCTCAAGTAAATATTGCCCTGACTGTCGGTAGCCATGTCCAAAAAATAACGCATCCCGGTTTGGGCATCATAGTCGCCATAGCTGTAAGTCCTTTCCCAGACCACGTCGCCGTCAAAGTCAATTTTGAGCACCGTGACCGGGTTGAATTCAACGACATTTCTCCAACTAATCAACAAACCGCCCGGTGTTGGCTCCACTATCATGTCGCAGAAAGGGCAAGCGGCACCAGGGGCAAAGGGTTTTGTCCAGAGCAAATTCAAGTTGGCATCTGTTTTTGCCAACTGCATATCATTGGCGCCGACACGCCCTAAAAATATGAAACCATTGTTGTCGGCAGGACTCACCACACATTGCGTCATGCCTAAAAGGCCTTCCTGGCTTTGCACTGATTGAAGCGTTCCGTCGGGGGCAAGTCTTATCAGCGTATAAATGCCGGACTGATTAACGTCATTGGCCGTCATCAAAAAACCGCCATCGGGCATGGGTGTTAGGCTGAAATGTTCATCGTAATTGAGACCGATGCCAATCGGGTAGGATTTTTCCCAGCCCTGTCCATGAGCGGCATTGAGAAATAGAAGGCAAAGCAGCGAGTAGAAAAACTTTTTCATGAGTCGGTAGATTTTGTTGCAGCAAAAGTTCCCGCTTTCTCGCGTTGGAACAAATCCAAATTTTTAGTTTTGTGCAAATTGGTTTTTTACAAAATATTGATTTTCAGTTTTTAAAAATAAATTTTGTGCAAAAAGGGGTTCTACACGACTTGCTCAAAACACTCGCAATCCGCGAAAAAAAGGCTTTTCTCAACTTTGTGCGGTCGCCTTATCCCGGCACACCGCCCGAAGTGGTGCGGCTGGCGGAGCATTTGCTCGGCGAAAAACCGGGAGCAAAAACCGCCCGACAAAGCAAAGCCGTGGCCTTCCCCAGTGTATTCGGCGAAGCCGCCGACTATGACGATGCCCGCCTCCGCAAAAAGATGGAGCAACTGCTGCGCCTGCTCGAACGATTCCTCGTGACCGAATCCCGCGCCGCCGAATCTTTTGACTTTCGCCTCCGACTGGCTGGCCTGCTCGCCGAGCGCAAACAAACCAAATTGTTCCGCCGCCTCACCGAAGCACCGCCGCCTTTTCCGCCCGAAGAGGCAGATTGGACAACAGAGCACTTCGAACAGGCCGCCCGTTGGTACCAACTTTTGTACGACCACCGCAGCAACACAGACCGCGAACACGACCCCGAATTGCACCGCCGCATCACGCACTGCCAAACCGTCGCGCTGCTCGCCCGCCGACTCCGCGGAGCCTGTATTTTTCGCTCCAACCAAAAAGAACGCAGCGCATGGCTCGCCGACCCGCTGCTTGATTGGTCTATCCAAACCTTGCAGCAATCTGATTATGCCAATCTTCCACTTTTGACTATCCTGTTTGCTGGATATCAAGCACTTGAATCGCCCGCCGAATCGGAATATTTTGCCCGTTTCCGCGACGGGCTGCTGGCCGCGCCCGCTTGTTTCACTCGTGCCGACCGCCGCGATTTGCTTTTGGTGGCCATCAATTTTTGCAGCAAACGGTACAACACTGGCGACACGGCTTGGCTCGACACGCAATTGGAACTTTATGACTACGGACTCCGCGAGGCGCTTTTGCTCGAAAACAATTGGGTGACGGGCTACACTTTCCTCAATATCGGCACACTGGCGCTCATCGGGCGGCGCTATGCCTGGCTCGAACAATTCATCCGCGACTACCGCGACAAGGTGGAGCCGCGTTACCGCGAAAGCGCCGCCGGGTTCAATCAAGCCCGGCTCGACTATGCGCTCAAACGTTATCGCCCCGCCCTCGCCCTGCTCCAGCAAGACCTTTTCGACGACGTGCTGCTCAACCTTTCGGCCAAAACGGTGCAGGCCAAATGCTTCTATGAATTGGGAGAATACGACTTGTTAGAAACGCACCTTGACGCCATGCGCAAATACATCCGGCGGCACAAAGAGGTGGGGTATTATGGTGAGCGATATCTGAATTTTACCGCTGTGTTGCGCCGCGTGGCACGGGCTCGGCCAAGCGAACGCACTGATTTGCAGCAAGAAATAAAAGCCATGCCGGTGCTGGCGGAGAAGGAATGGCTGTTGGAGTTCAGGTCTCCAATCCAATAGACTTGTTGCGGTGGAGGGCTTTGAGTGAAGAAAATTGCCATTTTTTCGGCTGATATGGCCTTGCGCTAAGGTTGAAATTTGCCACCGGCGAAAAACTCCCTACTTTTCGCGGCAAACAACAACCGCTGCTGTGAAATTTTACTTCCTTTTTTCCCTCCTTTTTACCTGCATTTTACTTCCTGCGCAAAACGACACTACGTTGTTGCTTGCCCCAGAGCGGCTGACGGAGAAAGATTTGATTGCGCAAAATCCTGATTTACAAAAAACAAAGGTCATTTCTGCTTCCCGCTCGCCGGAGGACTTGGACGAGGTGCCGTTCACGATGTGGGTCGTCACTGCAGAGGATATCCTGCGCAATGGCTATGTCACACTCGGCGACGTGCTGCGCGCCGCGCCGGGTATCCGGGTGTCGCAACCCGGCAACGCGATGGAGGGCGAGACATTCCTCATGCGCGGGCTTTCTGGCAATCAATACGTTAAGATACTCATCAACGATGTGCCTGTGAAACCGAGCATCGCGCTGGGCATGCCCATCGGGGCACAAATCCCCATCAGACAGGCAGAGCGGATTGAGGTGTTGTATGGGCCGACATCGGCGATTTATGGCAACGAGGCCTGCGCCGGGGTGGTCAATATCATATTAAAAGAAACGGAACGCCCCATTTTCACCCAAGCCGATTTGGCGTTCGGGAATTTTGGCTACAACAGCCTCGACCTCACCTTTGGCGGCAAATTGGGCAAGGACAAAAAGGTTTTTAGGTTCAGCCTTTATGGCAGCAGCACCGTCCGGGAAAAAACCGACATCTACTATGATCGGAACCTGTTCAATGCAAACAACTACTTGCCTTTTGGCTTGGATTCTTCCTTGTACATAAACAACCCCAATTTTCGCCCAGAACAACCGCCCTTCGATAGTATGCCCAAAACTGCGACTATCTCGCACGAAAGCCGTTTGCTGGGCATCAACCTGACATGGCGCGGCATCCACCTGACGTACAACCGCATGGCGCGTTTTGACCACAGCGCGTTGGGCATCAGTCCTTTGGCTGTGTCGTATTCCAACCCTTCCAATCGCTTGGCCGAGCGCACAGAAACTTTTTCGCTGGGGTTCACCCGCACTCGCCCCAGATGGGTCACGCACAATACGCTCTCGGCCATTCGCTACCGCATGGACAATACTTCCACTATGACCTATGTGTTTGACCGGCTGAGCGCGGCGATGTTGCGGGCGCTATCGTCGTCCACGCCCGGCAACGACCCCGACCTTCAAAATAAATTGAGAAGCATTTATGACCAACTGGCCTCCGACGAACGGTACACGGTCGCCAATGGGTTTGACGTGCGCTTTGAATCGCGAGTGAATGCTTCTTTGAACCCCAACCTTTCCCTTGATTTGGGGGTGCAGGTGAATGGCGGCGGCGGCACACCGGCGCTCACGCATTTTGACTTGCCGCTGGAACTGAGGATTGACGGCTCTACGACTCCCGGCGAACCCAAACCTTTTTCCCCAAATTTTGCTACCAATCTGGACGGCAATTTGTTCGGCCAATTGAAATGGCACAGCAAACGCTTTTACGCTATCGGAGGCAGCGCGGTGAATTATTTGGTGAACAAAGGGCTTGTTCCTGCGCCACGTTTGGCAGCACTGTACCGGCTTGACAGCACTTGGTCGGTGCGGGCTAATTTTGCCACGGGATTCCGCCAACCCTCCATGTTTGCCAGAGCGAACACTTATTTTATCTTGGATTTGAGCGGCGGCTCGATAGGCACATCGCCGACAGGCGCAGACGCTACTGAGAAAATCAATTCTTGGGAGGCCGGATTGCGTTATGTCAACGACGATATCCGTGCAGAAGCAGTGCTTTTTTCTCAAAAAGCATATCGCTTGTTGCGCCCCGGTGTTCTTCAGCAGGAAATTGGGATTGTGGCACCTTGGCGATACGGATACGAAAATGCGCCCGGTCTCGCCATGTCCATGTGGGGGATTCAAGGGATGATAAGTTCTTTGAACCAAGAAGTGCCCATCTCGGGCAACCGCCGAAAAACGGTCATCAAAGGGCGCACCGAACTTTATTTTCAATACGCCCGTGGCCGCGAGTTTCTCGGCCAAAACCGCACAGCCACCAGCGATGTGTTCAACGCCCCGCGCTGGCAATTTCAATTCCGCGCTTTTTTCACGGTCAACAAACTACAATTGGTGCTGGCCTCCAACCGGCAGACTTCTGTGTTGAGCAAAGCGGTTGCTTACCGCGACGAATACCAAAGAAAAACGATTCAAGAACGCTACCCGACTTTCCGTTCTTGGGATGTGACGGCCCGCGTATATCTGAGCAACCACTTTCTTGTCTATTTTCAATCACAAAACATCTTCAACCAGCACTACGCGGGACTCGATGCTACGGGCACTCCAGATGACCTGCTCTACAACCCGCAACAGGGCCGATTGATACGTTTTGGTGTGAATTACAACATGAATTGACGGCACATTGTCATCTGTTTTCTTCGATGTACAGTTGAATGCGTTGTTTCGTCCGCTCGATTTTTTTCGTCAGTTCGCGGAAAAACCACTCGCGGCTTCCTTCCGCTGTCCGGCTGATGCTGTTCGATTTGGCGATGATGTGGCCAAACCACGATTCGGTATAGTCGCACAATCTCACATCGGTGCTTTTCAGAAAATTGGGATTGCAAAAAGCGGAATAAGCAATGCGCCCCACGTCGGAAGTCACCAACCCGGTGATATTGGTGTACACCATTTCGTTGTGGTAGAGATTGAATGCGCCACTGCCGTTTTCCGGTTTTTCGCCAATGTTGAATTTTCGCCCCGCCGCTGCCATCCTTTTCATGTGCGCTGCCCAGTCCATCATTTTTTCACATAAAACAATGGCATCCTGTGAGTTGCGAAAGCCGCCGGAATAAAGCGTGTGCTCTATTTGCGCCACCGTGTTGTCCACCAAATGGGCGCTCCAAAGCTCCGTGCTGTTCACGTCGAGATAATATCGCAGCACCGTTTGGCTGAGGCGAATGACGGGCTGCGTCACCAAATCAAAATCAAAAGGACGCTGGCGCAAATACTCGAAATCCCAAGTAGTGCGCCCCCAGATGTAAAGTTTGAATCCGATGAGCTCGGGAAAAAGGCTGTACGTGAACACAGGCACCTCCACCGAGGCATACAGCAAGTGAGCGTTTGGCAGACGCCGCATCTGTTCAAAATCGGCGGCGAAGCCTTCCAGGTAGTCCGTGAAATCGGTCAGTTTTCGGGAAAATGCGCTAAAGTTGCACAGCACGTTGTCGCTCTGTCCCACCACCAGCGCATCGAGCGAAATGCGAAAATGAAGTGCCAAGGTGCTCAGTTCGTGCGGCGAGAGAAAAGTATCGCCCCGCAGACGGCGATACACGGGGTCTTTGGTCGTGTTGAGGATTTCGCAGAGCGTCTCCACCGCATCGGCGCGACGGGGGAATCGCGCCAAAATATGCTCGAAAAGTTGTTCCTGAAGGGAGGGTGTTGTCATGTCATTCAGTATTTTTTTCGCTCGAATATTCCGAAACAACCGGGACTATTTTGCATTTTTCAGCAACAAAAAAACCGGATTGCGACAGCGCAACCCGGTTCTCAAAGTTGAATTTACCTCAAATAATCACTGAATCTCAATCATGTTAACCACCTTTTTTGGCTGGTTTGGCAACGGCTTTCTGCGCCGTTTTGGCTGGTTTCGCCTTGCCGTCCGGTTGCTTATTGGCCATTTTTCCCGACGCAGATTTCGGGGTTTTGACTTTGGCTGTTGGCACTTTGACCGGCTCGTGCGGCACCTCCGCATTTTTCAGGTGCATCTCTAACCAGCGGTACAACTTGTGCTTGGCCAATTTGGCAGCGGCGCGGTGGAACTGCTGCATACATTTTGCCTGACGGAAAGCAGTCAACAATTCAAACAAACGGTCGTGGTCTTTGTCGTCTTTGCCGAGCGCATCCTGATAGGTGGTTCTGGCATCAGACTTGGCCGTTTTTGCCCGTTCAAGGGCGCGTTTGGCAGATTGGTGGCTTTTGTGCAACGCCTCGTATTGGGCATTTCCGGCCAAACTACCGTCGCGGAGCAGGGCTTCGATTTTCTTTTTCATAAAACTTGGATACAGATTGTGTGTAAATCAATTAGAATTTGACGGCGGCAAACATCCGTGACTTTACGCTGATTTAAAGTTAAGTTTACACAGAAGACAAAAACTTAACATTCAGAACATCAGGGGTTTTGAAAAAAATGCACCTAAACTCTCGCAAACCCCTCCAACAATCGCCCTTTTTGACCGACCTTTGCCGCCCAAAGAACAAAGAACAGTTGGCGGCAGCAGTGTACAGGCAGAAGGCCTTTTTGTCTCTCAGCTCTTCACTGCGCTCGCCCTTCACACTATGACGAAAGCTACCCTCCTCCTCCAAGACGGCACCGTTTTCACGGGCAAAGCAGCCGGAAAAATCGGCTCCACCACCGGCGAAATCTGCTTCAACACCGGCATGACCGGCTATCAGGAAATTTTCACGGATCCGTCTTACACCGGGCAAGTATTGGTCGCCACCAATGTCCACATCGGAAACTATGGCATTAAAAATCAGGAAGTTGAGAGCGAAAGCGTCAAAATCGCGGGCTTCGTGTGCCGCAATTTCAACATCCCGTACAGCCGCCTGAATGCAGACCGCAGCATCCAAGATTACTTCGAGGCGGAAGGCGTGGTGGCCATCCACGATGTGGACACACGGGCGCTCGTGCAGCACATCCGCGAGCGCGGCGCCATGAACTGTATCATTTCTTCGGAAACGGACGATTTGGACGAATTGAACAAACGGCTCGCCGCCACGCCCGGCATGGCAGGGCTGGAACTTTCGAGCCACATCACCACCCGCGAGCCATATTCTATCGGAGAAAAAGACGCAAAGCATCGCATCGCCGTCATGGATTTTGGGGTGAAAAAGAACATCCTGCGCTGCTTCGACGAACGTGACTGCCACTTGAAAGTATTTCCGGCCAAAACCGGTTTTGCTGAAATAAAGGCTTGGAACCCCGATGGTTATTTCCTTTCCAATGGCCCCGGCGACCCAGCCTCGATGGGCTATGCGGTTGATTTGGTGAAACAAATGCTCGCCGACGGAAAGCCACTCTTTGGTATCTGCCTCGGTCAGCAACTGCTCGCACTGGCTGCCGGATTGCCCACCTACAAACTGCACCACGGGCATCGGGGGCTAAATCATCCGGTGAAAAACTTGCGCAGCGGCAAGTGCGAAATTACCAGTCAAAATCATGGGTTCGGGGTGCTCGAACAAGCCGTGTACGACTCGCCCAGCATCGTAGAAGCCACGCATATCAACCTGAACGACGACACGGTGGAAGGTATCCGGCTAAAAGGCAAACCCGCGTTCAGCGTGCAATACCACCCGGAGGCTAGCCCCGGCCCGCATGATGCGCGATACTTGTTCGATGAGTTTGTGGGGATGTTGTGAGGTTCAGCCTAATAGATTTGCTACCAACATTTTACCCCTCGGAGCATCTCGGGCTCAATCGGTCATTGGCAAAAAAGTGCGCAGTTCCACGATGTCCAAAGCTTGTTCAAATTCCACATCGAGCGGGGCTGTGATGCGCACCGATTGGCCGGACACGGGGTGTTGGAACGCCAATTCCGAGGCGTGGAGCAACATTCGCGTCATCCCAAATTTTTCCCTGAAATAAGTATTTTGTTTCACGTCGCCGTGCCGTTTGTCGCCGATAATGGGGTGGTGGATGTGGGCAAAATGTTTCCTGATTTGGTGTCGGCGCCCCGTCTCCGGCTCGGCTGTCACGAGTGAAAAACGGGCGGTCGGGTATCGCAGCCCGATGGGGGCGTTTATCTCTGATTTTCCCAAACAGGTATAGTGCGTCACAGCATCCAGCAGCCCCCTGCCAGTTTCTTTGTCGGCCAAGGGGTAGTCAATCGTGCCGGTTTCGTCCGTCCAGCCGCGCACCACAGCGAGGTATTTTTTCTCGATGGTTTTGCCCATGAATTGTTCGCCGAGATGCCGGGCGGCCTCTTGTGTTTTTCCAAAAATCAACACGCCCGAGGTGCCTCGATCCAGCCGGTGGGTAGTGAACACGTGCGCTCCGCCGAGTTGGTCGCGCAAGAGTTGCAACACAAATACCCTATCCTCACTGATGCCCGTGCGATGCACGAGTATGCCACGTGGTTTGTTGATAGCGACAAAATAGTCGTCAGAATAAAGGATGGGGAAAGTCATAGATGGGCGTTTTTCGCCAATCACAGACGCACGGCAGTTTATCGCCCGGCGCGTTGGTGGAATCAGCGTAGCTTTGCCCGGCAAGTTCGTTTGTTTCACCTTAGAAGTTGTTTGAATTATTCTCACCGGGTCAAAAAGGCATATTTTGAAGCCATATTTCATCATTTTTTCAACCCATAGCTCCACTATGAATTTCAAAAATGATTTTATCTGCCTCCAAAATCTACTCTTTTTGCCTCCGGCAGAATAACTCAAACAACTTCTTAAATATTTGACACGATGCGGTCATTGATTTTTATATCCCTGTTTTTCCTGTTTTTTGTAAATAAAATTGCCGCACAGCAACAGATGTTTCAACGCCTGAGCGCACCGGTTACCCAGAATGGGGTCGAGTTGGAATACCCTTTTGCCGGAGGCCTGAACAACCCCCAATTTTCTGCCCCCGATTTGAACAACGACGGCATCTTGGACTTGGTGCTGTTCGACCGGGCTGGCGACGTGTTGCTGACCTTTTTGAACCGGAATATTGCTGGCGAGACGAGTTACACTTTCGCGCCGGAGTATGCCTGCTTTTTCCCAAAATTGCTCGACTATGCGCTGCTGCGCGACTACAATAAAGACGGTGCTTACGACATTTTTTGCTCCTCCCTGCAGGCACAAGACAACTCGCAGGAGATGCAGGTGTATCGCGGCTACTTCGACAACAACGTGTTGAAATTCACGCCCGTGCTGTTCCACTACCCCAACAGCCCCAACGGTCAGGTGTACGACCCGCGCTACATTTGGTACCCGTCATTCCAACCGGGGTTCTGGAGCAATCTTTCCATCGCAAAATCCGACGTCCCGGCGGTGGACGATATTGACGGCGACGGCGATTTGGACATCGTGACTTTTGCCGCAGGCGCCACCACGCACCTCTCGTATTTTCGCAATCAGGCGGTGGAAATGGGCTATAGCCTCGACAGTTTGCAGTTTCGCCTCGTGGACGATTGCTGGGGGCGTTTTTTTGAAAATGGCCTGGAGGCCTGTGCTGCTACGCTGAGCAGCAGCCCCGATTGTTGCGCCCCGTGTTTTTGGCCGGGCGACCCGGTGGACGACCGCACGGAGCGCCATCCCGGTGCTACGGTGCTGACCTACGACCAAGACGACGACGGCGATAAAGATGTGGTGTTGGGCAACATTTCGTTCGAGTGTTTGGGCGGTTTTACCAATGGCGGCAATGCCGAACAAGCTTGGATGACGGCGCTGGATACCTTTTTCCCTTCGTATAATACTTCCGTCATGCTGGCAAATTTTCCTGCGGCATTTTACCTCGATTTGAACAATGACGGCAAAAAGGATTTGGTGGTGTCGCCCAACAACAGCACCGTCGGAGAAGACCGAAAATCTGTATGGTATTACCCCAATACCGCCACCTCCGGCACTCATTTTGAATTGAGTACCAAAACCTTGTTTGTGGACGAGATGATTGACATTGGCTCGTCAAGCCACCCGGCCATCGTGGATGTGGACGGCAATGGCCTGCTCGATTTGGTGGTGGGCAACAGCGGTTTTTTTACACCCAATACGCAAAGTGGCAACTCTTCTAATGCCAGCCTTTATCTTTATCTGAACACTGGCACGCCGACCCAGCCGCGTTTCAATTTGGTGGACAGCGACTGGCTCAATTTGTCGGAATATGCTCAGAATAACTCTGATTTCGCCCCAACTTTTGGCGATTTGGACAGCGACGGCGACCTCGACCTTTTGGTGGGCAATGCGGGTGGCTGGTTGTTTTATTACCGAAATACCGCTGGCCCCAACAACCCCATGACTTTCCAACAGGATTTCAACCCTATGTGGGTGGATATGGATGTGGCGACTTCTTCTACCCCGGCAATAGTGGATTTGGATGGGGACGGTTTGCAAGATGTCGTGTATGGCGAGTACCAAGGGAACATCAATTTTTTCAAAAACATCGGCACTCCGTTCGAGCCACTTTTCAACAATCAGCCCGTATTCAGCAAAATTGGTAGCATTGATACTGATGTCACATCCGGGAGTGAGGGTTATAGTGCGCCCATTTTTGTGCAAACACCCGATGGCCTGAACTTAATAACTGGCAGCGTCACCGGCGAACTGGAAGCATACAGCAATGTGACAGCTACCGAAGCCCCATACACGCCCATTTCGCTCACTTGGGGTAATATTGATGTTGGCAGCCGCAGCAGCCCGGCATTGGCTGACCTCGACAATGATGGCATCCTCGAATTAGTGGTTGGCAACAAACGTGGTGGTTTGGAATTTTACAAAACGGTGCTGGTGGACTGTGAAGTCCCCCCGGTGAAAACAGCAGAACCCACTGCGCTGCTTTTGAGTGTCAGCCCCAACCCTGCCAGCGATTGGGTGCGGGTGCAATTGCCGACGGATGCAGCGGCTCGTTGGCTCGCATTCAGCGTACTTGGCCAGTTGGCTGGAGAGGGAGAAACCTTCGGGGGCATCCTCCATTTTTCAGTGCGCCATTGGGAGCCAGGTGTTTATTTCCTCGAAGTCATGGTGGGTCAGCATCGCGGGGTAGCAAAAGTGGTGGTGCGGCGGTAACCGGCTCAGGAACGGTACTGGAATAAAGTACAGTTCCTTAAATGTCGAAACTGTACCCTTCTGCCACCAATTGCTCGTACTTCTCTTTATCAAATTGGTACAATTTGGCTGGGCGATGTGCCACACCTTCCTGCACCTCGTTGAGGTCGTTGAGCAGGTTGGTAGAGAGGATTTTTTTGCGAAAATTGCGTTTGTCAATGCCTTTTGGCGGCGCGAGAATGGCCTCGTACAATTGTTGCAATTCCGTGAGCGTGAACTTTGGCGGCAACAACTCAAACCCGATGGGCGCCATGCGCACCTTGCGCTTCAGCCGATTCAGACAACTTTCCAAAATCTCATTGTGGTCAAATGCCAGTTCGCCCACTTTCCCGATAGAGTGCCATTTGGCAGACTGCGCAAACGACGCGGGCGTGACCGTATAATCGCTGATTTTGATAAGAGAAATATAGGCAATCGTGATGACGCGCCCCAAGGGATGGCGGTTCACTGCGCCAAACGCCCGCACTTGCTCAAGGTACACCCCGCGCAATCCGGTGAGCTGCTCCAACACCCGTTCGGCGGCGGTGTCCAAGTCCTCATTCGGATAAACCAAATCACCCGGCAACGCCCATTTGCCCTTGTATGGCGCCGCGCCGCGCTGGATGAGCAAGATTTTCAAATCGCCACCATCGAACCCGAAAATAACGTTATCTACTGAAAATGCGGATTTAAAAAAGCTCTCGACTTCACTCATATTTTTTGTGCTGCTTATAGTCGTGCCAAAATTACGCACTTATTGTTTTTTTGACACCAAACCCCCCAAGAGGATTTTTAAAAAGGATACTGCACAAACCCGTTTTTCCGTTTATTGCACTGTGTGCCAAAGCCTTCTGAATTAAAAATCGTACTTTTGCGCATACTTTGGCAGAATAATTGTTTAAAATCGCTCATCTCACTCATCCGATTTCGACACCACAACCATCCCGACCATGCAATTTGATATACCCGGCCACATAGAGAAACTCCTTTTCCTACACGATACGCTGACCATCCCCGATTTTGGCACATTTACCGCCACAAAAACCTCAGCCACAGCCGACTACATCAGCGGCACAGTTGCGCCCCCTTCAAAATCCCTGACATTTTCCGAAAACCTCACCACCGACGACGGTATTTTGGTCAACGACGTGGCAATTACGCACGGCATTTCCGCCGAAGATGCCCGCCGCGCCATAGCCGAATATGTGGAAAGCATACAGGGCTTGCTCAATCAACGTGAAATCGTGACGCTGCCCGCTGTCGGCAGATTGTACAAAAATTATGTACAAAAAATCCAATTTCTGCCCGACACCACGAATTTCAGTCCCGAGTCATTTGGTCTGCCGCCGCTTCAGTTTTCTCCCATCGCCCGTTCGCGAGAAGTAGAAAAAAGTCCAGAAACACCGCCACCCGCTCCGGCAGTTGGATCGGTCATAAAAAAAAGCGCCACGACTGCTCCACCCCCATCCATCCCGCCTGCACAAACACAATTGCCCGCGCCTATGTTGGAACCCTACACTCCGGCGGCTACCCGTTCGGGTGGTGCTGGCTGGGCCACTGGACTTGGTATCGTCTTGTTGTTGTGTGCATTTGCTGGTGGGTATTGGCTGTGGCGACACCAACAAGACAAGCTTGCCGCAGTCGAAACCGATATTACAGAACGCACTGCCAACCCATTGCCCGGCTCCGGCAAAACAAATGAACTGCCGAAAAAAGCCGAAAAACCCATCGCAAAAGAAGAACCAGCCAAACCCACCGCTGTAGAAAATGAGGCGGAATTGGACAAAAAAGTGAAAGAGTCCATCGCCGAAAAAACTGAGGCTGCTCGTGAAGACAGCAAAACATCAAAAATTGCGGCCAAAGGCTCGCGTGAATGTATCCTCGTCGTGGCCACGCTCCGCGAAAAAGCCAACGCCGACCGATTGGAGCAGATGCTAAAAGAGGAAGGCTTCGATGTGTACTTTTTGCAAAAAAACGGCTATCAGGTAGGCATACGTTTTCAGTACAACAAAATGAGCGAGGTGCAAGAGAAAATAGCGACACTCAAAAACCTGACGGGCGAAAAAGAGATTTGGATAAAGAAGAAATAGATTAGAGGTTGCGGGTTGCTGATTACACATATCGGGAACGCAATCCGAAACTCGAAACACGCAAGTCGAAACACGCAATCATGATTCACATTGACCACATCGGCATCGCCGTCCGCAACATGGCGGAAAGCAACGAACTCTTCCACAAACTTCTCGGTGAGGCGCACTACAAAGTGGAAACCGTTGAAAGTGAGAAAGTTGCCACCTCCTTTTTCCATATTGGCGAAAGCAAAATAGAACTCCTCGAGGCTTCCGACCCGGAAAGCCCAATTGCCAAGTTCATCGAAAAACGCGGCGAGGGAATACACCATATTGCTTTTGAAGTCACCGACATCCGCGCCGAAATCGAGCGCCTTGAAGCCGAAGGCTTCGTGCCGCTCAACCGCGAACCCAAACGCGGAGCCGACAACAAACTCATCGCTTTTTTGCACCCAAAGTCAGCAAATGGGGTGCTTGTAGAACTCTGCCAGAGCATCCCGGCCTAATCATCCGCAGATTGCTGCCCGCAATTCCATTTTTTCTATCAAAATTTGTGGCCGCACCTCGCAACAGCAGCCACATGACCGACACGCTCCAACAATACAACGACGCTTTCCGCGCCTTCCTCGCCACCCTCAACCCAGCCCAGCGCCGGGCGGTGGACGCGACGGAAGGCCCTGTGCTCGTCGTAGCCGGACCCGGCACCGGGAAAACCCACATCCTCACCGCCCGTATCGGCAATATCCTACTCACTACCGATGCCCGCGCACAAAACATCCTGTGCCTCACTTTCACCGATGCTGGCGCGAATGCAATGCGCCGCCGCTTGCTCGAACGCATTGGCCCTGAAGCACATAGAGTCCCCATTTTTACTTTCCATGCTTTTTGCAACCGCGTGATTCAGGAAAATATGGAGCATTTCGGCAGGGGAAACTTAGAGCCGATGACCGAGTTGGAGCGCATCGAAATCGTCCGAAACTTATTGGCAAAACTCCCACCCGAACACCCGCTCCGCGAGGGGAAAAAGGATTTGTTCCAATACGAAGACCATCTCCGCGACCTTTTTTCCACCATGAAAAAAGAAGGCTGGACACCGGGTTTTGTGTTGAAAAAAGCAGACGAATTTTTGAATGGGCTGCCCTCCAATCCCGATTTTGTTTATCAGCGAAACAGCAAAAATTTCAAAAAAGGCGACCCAAAAACCGCTCAAATTCAGGAAGTTGCCGAAAAAATCGAACGTCTCAAAGCTGCTGCCGACCTCTATCCAAAATACCAGCTGGCACTCGAACGCGCCGGGCGCTATGAGTACGAGGATATGCTCCTTTGGGTAACGAAGGCTTTTGAAAAGAACGCGGCCCTGCTTCGCACCTACCAAGAGCGCTACCAGTACATCCTCGTGGACGAATTCCAAGACACCAATGGCGCGCAATTCCACTTGCTCAACCTTCTGCTTGATTTCTGGGATGTACCCAATATTTTTATCGTCGGCGACGACGACCAAAGCATCTACGAGTTTCAGGGAGCGCGATTAGAAAACCTCCGCGAGTTTTATAAAAAATATCGCAACGGATTGGAAGTCATTGTTTTGGAAGAAAATTACCGCTCTACGCAAGAGATTCTTGATGCGGCGAAATTGGTGATTGAAAAGAATGAATTGCGGGCAGTGAATTTGTTGGAGGAGAAGTTGGAGAAAAAATTGAGGGCCGTCAACCCCACCTCCGCCCCCTCGTCAACCCCACCCCCGACCCCTCCCCTAAAAGGGAGGGGAGGCGTAGATCGCACTGCGACTTTGTCGCTGACTCCCCTCTCCTTTAGGAGAGGGGTCGGGGGTGGGGTTGACGAGGGGGAGCGTGTCGCCTCATACCCCACCCGCCTCCACGAAACCGCCGACATAGTCCAACAAATTGAAAATCTGATAAATAGCGGCATTTCCCCCGCTGAAATCGCTGTCCTCTATGCTCGCCACCGGCAGGCCAATAGGCTACTGGCTTTGCTCGAAAAAAAGGGCATTCCCTACCAAACCAAACGCCCGGTGAACATCCTCGACCTCCCGGCGATACAGCAATTCCGAGAACTCCTGAAATACCTCTACGAAGAATCCGTCCGCCCTTTTTCGGGCGAGCATCGGCTTTTTCGGCTGCTTCATGCGGCGTGGTTTGGGTTGGCGCCGATTGATTTGGCAAAAATCGCCGTCGCGTGTCATTCCGGATCCCGGCAACTTGGGCAAGAACCCGAAGACGGGCTTTATGAAAAAGTAGGAAAAAGAACCGAGCAAAGCAGGCATTGGCGCGAGGTGCTCAATGACGCAGATTTTCTGGCAAAGCTCCAACTGCTTGATTCAAAAAGGCTTGTCGAAATTGGCACACACCTGAATGCTTGGATTTCCGCCCTCCCCAACCTGCCCTTGACCCACTTCACCGAACGCCTTTTCACCCAAAGTGGGCTGCTCTCGTGGGCGTTAAACCAGCCCGACAAAGTGCTGCACTTACAGGTATTGAATACCCTGAATGACTTTGTGCAAGCCGAATCTGCCCGAAATCCGCGTTTTTCTTTGGGGCGATTGTTGGATTTGTTAGACAGCATGGACGACAACAATCTCGCCCTGCCGCTCCGCCAGCCTGTGGAAAGCGGTCCCGGTGTTCAGTTGCTTACCGCCCACTCCGCCAAAGGACTCGAGTTTGAGCACGTTTTCCTGCTTGACTGCACCGACGATGCCTGGGAAAAAGGCACCGGCAGCAATCGCGGTCGCTTTGCCCTGCCGCCCACGCTCACGCTTTCCGGCGAAGAAGACGCGCTGGAAGCCCGTCGCCGCCTTTTTTATGTCGCCATGACGCGAGCAAAACGCGGCCTGCATATTTCATTTCCAAAAAATGGCGACGACGGCAAAGCATTGACCCAGAGCCAGTTCGTGGACGAAACAGGTTTGCCAAAAACGGAAATTATTGTCCCTCAGCACGTTTTGCTCGAAACCCAAACCCTGCTCCTGCTCGAACCGGAACAGCCGGTCATCACGTTGCCGGAGCCGGTTTTGTTGGACGAGTTGCTGAAAAATTACAGCCTCAGCATCACCGCGCTCAACCGCTACCTGCGCTGCCCGCTGGCCTTTTATTACGAAGACCTGCTGAAGGTGCCCGGCGCGACGAGCGAGGCCGCCGCATTTGGCACCGCGATGCACGGCGCGTTGCAGCAGTTTTTGCTAAAAATGAAAAACCACAAAAAAATGGAGTGGCCGTCGCCGGAAAACCTTCTACGGATGTTCGGCCAAGAAATGGAGCGGCAGCGCGGTTATTTCTCCGAACACAGTTTTGCCCAACGCTTCGCACTCGGCAAAGACTACCTGCGCCGCATCCATCTGGAGCAGGTGCCATTTTGGAAAAAACGCGCCATCGCCGAGCGCCGCGTGGATCGTGTGGAACTCGACGGCGTGCCGCTCACGGGCGTGCTCGACAAAATCGAATGGCTCGACGGCGGTATGCTCCGCATCGTGGACTATAAAACCGGCCTGCCCGACCCGAAAAAAACCGCCCCGCCTGATGAGAAACAACCCCACGGCGGTGACTATTGGCGGCAGCTGGCTTTTTATAAAATTCTATTGGAAAACGCCAGAATCTATCCAGAGCCTGTCGGCAAAACTGCCATTTCGTGGCTCGAACCTGACCGGCGTGGCGCATTCCCCATCACGGAAGTTAGTTTTTCAGGAGAAGAAATCCATTTTGTGGAGAATCTGGTTCGCACCGTTTTTTCCAACATCCAAAACCGGGAATTCAGCGTCGGCTGCGGAAAGGAGGACTGTGCTTGGTGCCGGATGCACCGAGACAGGACGGTGACGGAAGTGCTGGAACGCGGCGAGGAAGAGGGGCTGGATGATGTATGATAACAAAACAGGCGTACCGCATCTTCTGTGGCACGCCTGTAAGTTGATACAATATCTGTGTCTATCAATTCAACCCAAACGCCTTCTTGACATCTTTCACCGCATCCAACTTCTCCCAAGTGAAGGTCTCCACCTCCATTTTTTTCGTTGAGCCGTTCAGACCGATTTGGATGGTTTTCTTTTCTGGGTCGCGGCCAAAATGCCCATAAGCAGCCGTTTCGGAAAAAATTGGATTTTTCAAACCAAAACGACGCACGATGGAGCCGGGGCGCAAGTCAAAAATTTTCTGGATTTTCTGGGCGATTTCGCCGTCCGAAAGTCCTTTCACTTTGCAGGTGCCGTAGGTGTTTACATACAAACCAACCGGTTTGGCGACACCGATAGCATAAGCCACCTGTACCAAAACTTGACTGCAAAGACCGGAAGCCACGAGATTTTTGGCGATATGTCGGGTGGCATAAGCCGCCGAGCGATCCACCTTCGAGGGGTCTTTACCGCTGAATGCGCCGCCGCCGTGTGCGCCTTTGCCACCGTAAGTGTCCACGATGATTTTGCGGCCCGTGAGACCCGTGTCGCCATGCGGCCCGCCGATGACGAATTTGCCCGTCGGGTTGATGTGGTATTTGATGTCGGGGTTAAAAAGTTTTTGGACGCGCTTCGGCAGCTGCTTTTTCACACGCGGGATGAGGATTTTTTGCACATCGGCAGCGATGCGTTCCTGCATTTTTTTCTCCGAATCAAAATCGTCGTGCTGGGTGCTGATGACGATGGTGTCAATATTTTTTGGAACGTGTTTGTCGGTATACTCGATGGTCACCTGGCTTTTGGCATCGGGGCGGAGGTATTTCATTTGTTTGCCCTCTTTGCGGATGGCGGCGAGTTCGCGCAGCAGCAGGTGGGCGAGGTCGAGCGCGAGCGGCATATAGTTGTCCGTCTCGCTGGTGGCGTAGCCGAACATCATGCCTTGGTCGCCCGCGCCCTGCTCGTCTTCGCTTTTTTTGCCCACATCCACACCCTGTGCGATATCGGGGCTTTGTTCGTGGATGGCACTGATGACACCGCAACTTTTGGCCTCGAACTGGTATTCGGCTTTCGTATAGCCGATTTTTTCGATGGTGCGGCGGGCAGTTTCCTGCACATCCACATAAGCCTTGGAGCGGACTTCGCCAGCCACGACTACGAGGCCGGTGGTCACGAGGGTTTCGCAAGCGACTTTGGAATCAGGGTCTTGCGTCAAAAATGCGTCGAGAATGGCGTCGCTGATTTGGTCGGCCACTTTATCGGGATGACCTTCGGATACGGATTCGGAGGTGAAGAGATATGGCATTTCTTGAATAGTAAATGATGAACGATGATTGACATTCTAAGACCTTCCAAGTTTTGAAAACTTGGAAGGTCTCGCAAAAAGTGGCGCAAAGGTAGATTTTCCCGTTCAAAAAAGTGCGCGGACTTCCACGTTTGCAATTGTCATTTTGACTCATTTATCAGTTACGGCACATTCTGAAATTTTTTATTTGCAAATTAGGTAGTCAACAACGTAGTTTTGCAGACATGAAAATCGCTACCAATATTATTGACGCGGCGGGTTATCTCGCCATTTCCACGCGCCTCCAAAGGCTGGCTGAAAGCCTGCGCAGAGACGGCACACAGATTTACCAACATTTCGGCATTGAGTTCGAGCCGAAATTCTGGCCCGTGCTTTACACGCTCTCCAAAAAATCGCCGCTCGGCATCCTCGACTTGGCCAACGAAATCGGCTACGCGCACCCCTCGGTCATCGCATTGGTGCGCGAAATGGAGCAAAAAAAGTGGATACGCTCGGTGAAAGACAAGTCCGACAGCCGCCGCCGTCTGCTCAGTCTCTCTCCCCTCGCGCTCGAATTGGTAGCGCAAATGGAATCGGTGTGGGCAGTGATAAAAGCCGCGCTCGAAGAAATTTGCGAGGGCGAAACGCCGCTGCTGCGAGCCATCGAAGAAGTGGAAAGGCGGCTGGCGCAGGAAAGTTTTTCGGATACTGCCCGGCGTATAGCCCTTAGTCGCGCCGACAATTCTGTTCGCATCGTTGACTACGAACCGCGCCACCAAGAGGCTTGGGAACGCCTGAATCTCACTTGGATTTCCAAGGATTTCGAGGTGGAAGATATTGACCGTGAGACACTTGGCAAGCCCCAGCAATATTTTCTTGACGGCGGTGGCGCTATTTTATTGGCAGAAAAAGATGGTGAAATCATCGGGACAGTGGGGCTTCAACCTTTTGGCAACGGCGCATACGAATTGGCCAAAATGACCGTGGCCGAAAAAGCGCGCGGCCTTAAAATCGGCGAAAAACTCGGCTGGGCTGCCCTCGAGCGGGCGCAAAAACTCGGCGCGAAAAGGGTGTTTCTTTACTCAAACACAAAAGCCTACCAAGCCATCAACCTGTATTTCAAACTCGGTTTTCGTGTGGTAGGCTTGGACAGTCAGGAGTTCAAACGGGCGAATATCCAGATGGAGATTTTTTTCTGAGATGGAAATT
>CAYZVM010000017.1:29654-45898 GCA_964481485.1 uncultured Saprospiraceae bacterium
GTATTGAAAACCCGGCACGGTGAGCGATTTTTTGTTGTCGTAATAAAAACTCGACACGCTGCTGCGGGCACTTTCCTTCGTGACCACTGGCTCTGCGCCCAATATTTTTTCTTTCAACCACTCCACGCGCCAAGCCACTTCGGCGAGCAGCGGTGTCACTTTTATGGGCGGCGGTTTGGTGCCCAATGCGTTGGCTATCAACCCAAAAAGTTCTTTAAAAGATGCATTTTGTGCATTCAAAATATAGCGCTCGCCCGATATATCGCTTTCAAGGAGATGCAACATAAACTGCACCACGTCGCGCACATCCACAAAACCTCCGCGACCGATGGGCCAGAACTTCAGCCCGGCATCAATCTGAGTGAAAAAACGCGGCGAACCGGCATCCCAAAAACCGCCGCCGAGAACCACGGCGGGATTTACAATTGCCACTGGCAATCCCTCGGCATGGGCACGCCATACCTCCTGCTCGCTCAGGTATTTGCTGACGGCGTAGCGACTGTTGCCCTTGCTTTGTACCCATTTGGAGGATTCATCCAACTGTGGGCGCTCTTTCGACCTGCCGAGCGCAGCGATGCTGCTGACGTGGATAAGTTTCTGAATACCAAAGTCTAAGGCAAGGTTGACCACATTGGCCGTGCCGTCCACGTTGATATTTTGGAGGCGCACCGCATCGCGCGGATGAAAGGAACTGATGGCGGCACAATGCATGATGTGCGTCACTCCCCGAAAGGCATCTTCTAGCGATACCACATCCGTCACGTCGCCCTCAGCCCATTCGACTTGGTCGGCGACATCCCACACCAAATCCATTGGACTGGAGGTGCGGCGCAGGGCGCGGACTTTGTAGCCTTTTTGCACCAAAAGCCGGATGAGGTAAGAGCCGAGAAAACCCGTGCCGCCTGTCACCAAAATCAAATTGTTCTTGTCCATTTTTGGAGAAAGGCTCACTGCTGGCTTGCCAATTTTTGGGTGTATTCCGCGACGGCTTTTATTTCCTCTGGCGTGAGGACTTCGTTAAAAGGTGTCATCAGTTTTTTGCCGTTGGTGATGATATTGATGCGTTCTTCGGGCGTCAACGTGCTGGCGGAGAGGTCTTTAGCACCATTGAGGGCGAGTTTGCCATCGGCACCGTGACAGACGACACAATATTGGCGGAAGATAGCCATGCCGTCGGGAGCCGAGGCCGGGTTGTCGGCTTGTGCAGCGCGGGCAGCGGCGGCGCGGCGGTTGACTTCCTCTTCGGCGGAACCGCAAGCCGCGCAGAAAAACGCGACAGCGCAGGTAAGAATGCCAAACAATTTGAGTGTGTTCATATCCAAGATTTTTTCCAGTGCATCCGGTAAGATTTTCAACTATAAAGCCGCAAAGTTGGGGAGCCGTTTTTGATTTTTTGTAAAAGTTGGGTCATGGACGAAGATGGCGGCACTCCGGCGTTTTTTTCAGGTGCAGGCCTTGATTTCAAAATATAATTTATGCGATGTCGCGGCATTTAAAAGCGCGTAAACTGCCTTATATTTGCCCTTACGACTTGGAGTTGGCTTTTTTCTCAAAATTTTCTTCTTCTTTTTGCCAAACACCCCCTGCTCCGCCAAATCATTCCTTGCCAATCACATACTTTTTGTTCATAGTGTTTGTTTTTTGTTTTGTCCCTGTTAAGTAGCAATATTTAACAGGGTTTTTTGTCTCGTGTTGACATTTTGACAAAAGATTATTTGAGGAGCATGAAAAAAATCCGGGAGAAGGGGAAATTTTTTCTTTTTGGCACACGTTTGGCAGTCATTGTAGCTTCATACAATAGAAACGGTTTAGTGAAAAGCCCGGAGCGAAAGCGCACCGGGCTTCTTTTTTTTACCCGCCGAAGTTTCAACGGAGGCGGGTCGCCCAGCATTCTCTACTAGGAGGCGGAGCGCATACCTTTCTATTTTATCGAAATCAGTTCGCGTAAAATCTGCGTCAACGCACTGGCGTCCACTCTTTCATGTAAGATTTTCGCCGAAACAGCAAGGAAAGTCCCTCGCGCAAGTAGATGAGGCTCAAACGTGCATAACCGTACTCGCGGAAACGCCGGGGCGAATGATGCACGGCCAAGCGATAGAGGTACGCGATACGGCCTTCTTTGTGCAGTCGGAAAAACAGGTTGCAGTCCTCGCCCGCCACGATTTTCTCGTTGTACCCGTTGATTTTTTCAAAAGTGGAGCGCCGCACCAATTGGCATTCGCCTTTTGCCAAGTAAACGCCCGCCGTAAAGGACAATCGGATGACGCTGTTCATCAACAGATGATAAGCTTTGTCTATCATGCCAGATTCTTCGGGGTACACCCATATCGGGACGGTGGCGGCCACTATGTTTGGCTGCTCAAATTTGGCCAAAACCCTTTGGAAAAATTTGTCCTTGTCGGGAATCCGCACGTCGGCATCTGTGTGGAAAAAGATTTCGCCGGAGGCTGCGGCGGCGCCGAGGTTGCGCCCGATGGCAATGTTTTGTTTGGCCGGGCCAGTGACAAGTTTCACCCGTTTGCCACATTTTTTCTCCCAACGCCGCACTTCTTCTGCCGTTTCGTCGCGGCTGTCGGCATCGGAGATGATGATTTCGAGGTTGTATTTTTCGAGATAGGCCTCAAACTGGCCGATGGTGTGGCCAATATACTTGCCCTCGTTTTTCGTGGGGATGATGATGCTCAGTTTGACTTTTTCCAACATGATTTTTGAAATAATCGACAAAAGTACCGAGACGGCAGGTTAGGAACGGATTAAGTTATTGTAACGCCGCAAAGAGCGAGGCTTGAAACGGAAACGCCGGTTTTCGTCACAAAAATAAACGAAAACCGGCGTTTTTCAGCGAGTGAACTTGTGGGAAGCCGTGCGCTACTCGATTGGATATTTTCTTTCAAGCGCCCAGATATTCCATGTTTCAAAAACATGGAATATCTCCCGCCCGAAGAAAATGACTACCGTCCCTATACCAATTTATTTCCCGATATGCTTTTGATAATCGGCAGCAGTCATCAGCGCATCGAGGTCGGAAGGGTTGGACACCTCGATTTTGACAATCCAGCCGTCGCCGTTGGGGTCGTCGTTGATGAGCGAAGGATTGCCGCCGCGTGCATCGTCAACGGCTGTGTTGAACTCCACCACTTTGCCTTTCACTGGCATAAGGAGGTCGCTGGTGGTTTTCACGGCTTCGACGGTGCCGAATACGTCACCAGCGTTCAGTATTTCGCCGACGGTCTCCACTTCGATGTAAACCAATTCGCCCAATTCGCCTTGGGCAAAATCGGTGATGCCGACGAGCGCGACATTGCCGCCTTCGAGGTGAATCCATTCGTGGTCTTCCGTGTATCTGAAATTGTTTGGGAAAGTCATTTTTAAAATGTTGATTTGTTGAAATGTTGATTCGTTGATGAGGCGCGGCAAAAGTAGTGTTTTTGGATTGGGGGAAAATTTTGACACCTAAAAAATTCCTTTCACCGCTCTTGCTTGGCTGTACGCTGACAAACTTCTATTTTCCAAAAACAGCAACTTGCACAAGTCGGCAAAACTCACCTTCTTTCGCCTTGAAAAAATGATGATTCGTTTTCAGGTCATTTGATAATCAAAAAGCAGCTATTCGCTATGAAGTACAAACCGCTCAGCCCCGAACTTTTCCAGCACAACCGCAAACGCTTCACCCGCGAAATGAAACCCGGCACGGTCGCCATTTTCAACTCGAACGACCAGATGCCGCGCTCCGGCGACCAATATTTCCCGTTCCGCCAAAACGCGGGGCTGTACTACCTCTGCGGCATTGACCAAGAGGAGACTATGCTCCTGCTTTTTCCGGGGTGCCCCAAAGAAGAGCACGAAGAAGTGCTGCTCATCCGCCGCACCAACGAACACCTCGCCGTGTGGGAAGGCCACAAATACACCAAAGAAGAAGCCCAACAAGCATCGGGCATTCAGAAGGTGTATTTTCTCGACGAGGCCGAGCAAGTGTTGAACGAAATGATACTGCTCTCTGAAGGCATCTATCTGAATATCAACGAAAACGACCGCTACCTCTCTCCGGTGGAACACCGCGATTTGCGCTACGCCCGGAGCATCCAACAACGGTATCCCGCCCATACGATATACCGTGCACAGCCCATTTTGAAAAAGCTGCAAACCGTGAAAAGCCAATGGGAGGTAGATGCCATCCAACACTGCATTGACATCACGGGCAATGCCTTTCGGCGGGTGCTGGACTTTGTGCGGCCTGGTGTATGGGAATATGAAATAGAAGCCGAAATCATCCACGAGTTCATTCGCAGTGGAGCGACCGGGCATGGCTACACGCCCATTATTGGTTCCGGTAAAAATGCCTGTGTGCTGCACTATATCGAAAACAACCAACAGTGTCAGGATGGCGATGTGCTGCTTATGGATTTTGGCTGCGAGTATGCCAACTACAACGCCGACCTCACGCGTTCCATACCGGTCAACGGCCAATTCACCGACCGCCAACGCGCCGTTTACAACGCCGTCCATCATGTGCTGAAAGAAGCCCGCGCCATGCTCGTGCCGGGCAACACGCTCGAAGAATACAACAAAGAAGTGGGCAAAATCATGGAGAGCGAACTGCTCGGCCTCGGCCTCATCAGCCGCGACGACATAGAAAAGCAAGAAAAGGAAAAACCCGCTTACAAAAAATATTTCATGCACGGCACGAGCCACCACCTTGGATTGGATGTGCACGACATCATGCACCGCTATGAGCCGTTCCGTGCCGGCATGGTGTTTACCTGCGAACCCGGCATATACATCCCGGACGAAAAACTCGGTATTCGCATCGAGAACAATATCCTCATCACCGACAATGGCCCAGTGGATATGTTTGCGAACATACCCAGCGAAGCAGAGGAAATCGAGGAATTGATGAACGCCGGTGTCCTGAACTGAGAGAAAGAGGACGGGGGATGCGGCAAGGGGGCTTTAAGGTTTACAAAAAAGTAATGAGGCCGCCCCAACTGGATTTGTATTTTTGTGGGCTATTTTCTAGACGCTCATTTTGATACCAAACCATGAGATTTCCCTTCTCCTTGCTCCTCTTGATGACGGCATTGTCTTTTGCGCAATATTCCAATGCACAAACCACACTCCTTGACGACTTCACCCGTGCCGACAATACTACGGTCGGGAATGGTTGGACAGAAACAGAAACCACTACTGCAGGCGCTCAAATCTCCAACAACACCCTGCTGGCAGGAAGCACCACCGCCGGGCGCGAATGGGTGTTCCAAGATGTGTCGGCCAACTATACCACCAACGGCATTTCTTCCAATGCAGGCCTACTCAGTTGGGCCTTCAATTTTCGACATACCCGCTCTGACCCCAGTGGTTTTGATGCGAGCAATTACGGCATCGCATTTTGCCTCGGCTCTGACAACAGCGCCTTCACACTTGGGAACGGCTATGCTGTTGTGATTGGGCAAAGCGGCTCCACCGACCCCATTCGCTTAGCAAGTTTCACTGGCGGCATGGATGCCAATTCCAATTTCACCAACATCATCTCCGGTGGCGATTATGGAGCCGAGTACCTCAGTGTTTTGGTGACTTATGACCCCAATACGGATGAATGGTCTTTGTTTGCAGAATCAAACGGCGCGGCATTTCCGCAAGCAGACCCGCGCAACACCTCTACACAAATAGGTGCAACGACAGTCAACACCACCTACACCACCGGGAATGACCTGAGATACCTCGGCTGCCTGTGGAACCACGCAACTAGCGCAACGGACAATGCAACGTTCGACGATATTTATGTTCCCTCCGTTGCTCCCGGGCCCGTCGTCGGTTTTGAAACCACGAGCAGCAACGGCACGGAAGGAACAGCCCATACCGTGAACGTGGTGATGAGCAACTACGGCGGCTCGCCCGTCACAGTGGATATCGCAGCAACAAATGGCACTGCCGAAAATGGCGACTACACGCTGAATACTACTTCGCTGGTTTTCAATGGCAACGGCACCCAAACAGTGGACATTGACCTGAACGACGATGCGGATTACGACGACGAAACCTTCACCCTGACCCTGGCGCTCGGTGCCGGCACAGCCAGCATTTCACCGGCAGCGCACACAGTCACGATTGACGATGACGACACGCCGCCCAATGTCGGTTTCGACTTGGCAGACAGCGACGTGGCGGAGGGCAATACCGGCGTCACAGACCACACCGTGGATGTGACAATGGAATCGGCACCTGCCGTCACAACGGTCATTGAGGTGGCGCGCACTGGCGGAACAGCCACCACTGGCGTTGATTTCAACTACACGACCACCAGCCTCACTTTTGAGCCAGGGGATGTTTATCCAAACACGCAATCCGTGACGGTCTCCATCATCGGCGACATCGTGAGCGAGCCGGACGAGACCGTTATTTTGGGTTTGAGCGTGAGTAGCGGTGCGGCTACCATTTCAGCCTTAGCCAACCACACGGTCACTATCACCAACGATGATGTTTCCTCGCTGACCTTTTATTCCACTGGCGACGGCAATTTTACGACTGCCAATATTTGGAACACCGAACCCGACGGCTCAGGCTCTTCGGCCACCTACCCCACGCCCGGCCTCGACGATGTATTTATCGTCCAAACGGGCCATACTATCACCGTCAACACAGGCGACGTGACAGCCAATGGCATCACCGTGGATGGCACTTTGAACTTGAGCAGCACAACTTCTGAAATCAACCTGAACAACCCCGGTGCAGGAGCGGAATTTGTGTTGAACGGTACTTTTATTGATAACGCCAGCACCGGCAACGGCATCAATTTCCTCGGTGGCGCTACTTGGGAAATGGGCGACGACGGGACGTTGGTGAAGTCAAACACTTCATCTTCCAATGTTTATCAAGACAATTACGAAGGCGGCATCAGCACCATCCCGGCCACAGCCAACTGGATTTTGCGCTATGTCACCACTGGGGCCAACCCAAATATTTCTTCTATAGATGCCTACTATCCCAATCTCATCGTGGAAAGCAACAACGGCAGCTGGAATCCCACGGCCACCTCAAGCCGCTTTCAAGGCAGCAATGGCACAGCTACCATCAAGGGCAACCTCGATGTGGGCGGCACCGGCTCTGGCACGGTGACACTTTACACTCAAAACACCAATGCCAGCCCGATATCGGTGGAAGGAAGTATGAATATCCGCAGCGGCTCCACGTTCACCAACAATGGCGGCTCAGCCGGAACCGGGGTGCGCGTGGCTGCCGATGTCACGGTGGACGGCACACTCGGTTTTTCCGCAGGCACTGGCACGGGCAGCGCCATTTTGGAGGTAAACGGCACGGCCAGCCAAGACATATCGGGCAGCGGAACCATCAATCTGCGCAATTTTGTGGTCAACAAATCCGGCACGGCCTTCCTGAATCGCGACCTCACCGTGACCAACCAAATGACTTTGACGAACGGCTATGTCCAACTTGGCAACAACGACCTGACTGTGAACACCGCCATAGTTGGCGGCTCGGCAAGCACATTTGTTATCACCGACGACATCGGCACTTTGATACAGCCTGTCGGCGGCATCGCCAAAAACTACCCCGTCGGCAATTCGGCTTACAACCCCATATCACTCACAAATACAGGCACTTCCGACCAGTTTTCTGTCCGCGTGGCCGATGAAGTGTTGGAAGATGGCACCTCTGGTCCGGCGTTCACGGAGAGCGTTGTCAACCGCACATGGTTGGTGGAAGAAGCCCTCAGCGGCGGCAGCAATCTCTCCATGACGGTCCAATGGAATGCCTTCGACGAACTCGGCAACTTCGACCGCAATGCCTGCTATGTTTCGCATTACACCGGCGGCGGCTGGGATGCCAGTGCGCCCGATGCGGCGGGTGGATTTGACCCTTACACGCGAATGCGCACGGGCATCACCAACCTTTCGCCTTTTTCGGTGGGCAGCGGCGGTATTCTGCCGATTGAACTCGCCTATCTGAAAGCTGTTGTCCAGCAACGCACGGTACTGTTGTTTTGGGAAACAAAAACAGAGCGCGACAATGCGTACTTCGCCATAGAGCGCAGTACCAACGGGCAAATATTTTCAGAAATAGGCCGCGTGATAGGCGCAGGAGATTCTTTTGAGCCAAGAAACTATGCTTTCAGCGACCAACAACCTTTTCCCGGCCTCAACTACTACCGCCTCCGGCAGGTAGATTTTGGCGGCGCAATATCTTACAGCCCAATAGTGACCGCTGCGCTGAACAATGTGGGCGACATCCGTCTGTTCCCTTCGCCTGCCACGGATTTTTTAAAAATTCAATTGGAAAAGCCGTTGGCAGAAAACGCGGTTTGGGAAATATTTGACCAAGTCGGTAGACTTATGCTGTCGGGGAAATTCATGCCTGAAAATATTGGTTTTGAGCTCAATACGACCGAATTGTCAGAAGGCGTTTATGTGCTGCGCCTTTCCGATGGATACGAAACGTTGGTCAGGCGTTTTCAAAAGAACAAGTAACCAACCTGACAATGGCAACTTTCCGATTGTTCGCATCCATCACCATTTTTCTTTTTCTATCGCCAGCAAATGCCCAACAACAATGGCGATTTTACAATGCCAGCCTCTATGCCGAACACCTCGAAGTCAACGGCAACGAAATTTGGGTCGGCACCAATCACGGCATCGTCCGGGTGAATGCGCAAACCTACATTCCCGAACCATTCACTTCGCTCAACTCTGGTTTGGCGGCGCACTACAACGCGGGCTTGGGCGCAGATGCGAGCGGACAGGTTTGGGTGCCGCATCAAGTGGACGGCATTTCGCGGCACAACCCTGACGACAGCTGGACGAATTTTTCAAGTGCCGCTTACCCTGACTCGTTTTATTCTATGTATTCCGCTACTGTCAGCCCGCAAGGCGTGGTTTGGGCGTATGGTTTTTTCAAAACGCCTTACAACTCGCACATCGTCCGCATCGAAAATGGGGCAGTGACCACTATCCCATTGCCCAGTGGTTTTCAATATCCGACTCCACAACTTCGCACAGACGTGAACGGTGGCTTGTGGGCTGCGCTGTATAAAGACAACGGCGGTATCCAGACCAGTCATATCTGCCGCTACCACAACGGCCAATGGACGGTGTACGAACCGACGCAATTCGAGGCTTTGAATAACACCTCCTACTTCACAGTTGGAGCACTCTATCCGAGTCCCGACGGCTCCATGTTTGCATGGACTTATGCTGAATTCACGCCGGGCATTCGCAATAAGTTGTTCAAAATCAAAGACGGGCAAATCACCAAATATCCGGTGCCATACCAATCGGCCTTTGAATCGCCGGACATTTTCAAGTGGCTTTATGTGGACTCAGAGAATGTGCCCTGGATAGGATCATCGGACAATCGGGTGCTGCGTTGGTCCTTCTCGGACATCTGGGACGAGACCAAACTTGACACAATCGGGTTGCCAGATGCGGGTGGCGGCCATGCTTTCCGGCAGGACGCGCAGGGGCGTTGGTGGGTGCTGGCAAACGGCAGGCTCTTCCACACCGATGGCCATTCGGATGCACAGGAAATCCCGCTTTTTGATACGGAGTTTGATGCAGAATACTCGATTTGGGGACTAACAAACACTTCAGACGGCGATACTTGGATGGGTGGACGAGATGCTTTGTACCGTTTTAACGGTGCACAATGGCAAAAAATACCCATGCCTTTCAGTGATGAGTACCACTATGGCACTCGAATGGCATCTGCCCCCAACAACCACATTTGGTACTTACCCTACGGCTACAGCGGATTGGTGCGTTACGACGGTCAACAATTCAAGTTCGTTTTTTTGAACAGGCCCAATGATAATTTACAGGGCTATGACTTTCGCTCCGCACTGGCCGTGGATGCACCGGGCAATGCGTGGGTCGCTACTGGTACGAGAGATTTGTTGCGCGTGACACCCACTTCTACGTCAGGTTTTTCCCTGACCCATTTTTCTTTAGGCGAAAATCTGAATGACACCATCTATCAGGTGGCGGCGGACAGCCAAGGTGTGGTATGGGCCGTTGGGCGCAACGTTTACAAGGTAAGCAGCGACTCGCTCCAATTGGTGGTTGCGGCTGATTTGGAAAACGGGTGGAGCATGGTCGGCACCGACAATGGGTTTTGGTTTGCTGATTATCAGGGGCGTATCTATCGGTTTGATGGCACCCAACTTTCTTCTTTTGACGATTTGCTGGTTTACTCTACGGGGCTGAACGACGGGCATTACCCGGAAATTAGTTTGGACGCTCAAGGAAATTTGTGGGTCGGCACATACTCTAACATTGGTTTGTTGCGCCGCAATCCCGCTGGGGTTTGGGACAGGTTTACGGTGGATAATTCACCGCTGTCGGGCAATTTTGTCCAACAGCCGCGGGCGGACGTTTGTGGGAATATTTGGTTCTCCATCCGCGATGAATTGGGCGTTTTTAATGAAAATGGTTTGCAGCCAAATTGTGTCGTCAGCACACATGAAATACCGTCGGGCAAACTGTCGGCATCGCCTTTTGAAGTATTTCCCAATCCGACTTATTCGAGCGTTACCATTCGCCCGAAGCAATCCGGTGTTGTGGTTCGGCGTGTTTTGTTGCACGATTTTTCTGGAAAAACAGTGATGGAAGTTCGGAATGCGGATTTTGAAAATGGAGTTGAATTGCAAATGAGCCAATTGTCCGCAGGTGTTTATTTTGCTTCTATACTCAGCGATGGTGGTTGGTTTGCCGCGAAGATTTTGAAGATGGAATAAAAAATGCCCGCCCGACATTCAGAAAATGTTGGGCGGGCTTTCCTACTTTCTTGGCCAAAACCTCCTCCTCCTCACACTTCGGCCGGCTCTGCCGCTGCTTCTTTTTTCTCTTCCTTTTTTTCAACTTGCCCAACACCCTCCTCATGCCACGGCGCGTGATGTCGCTGTTTCCCACTCATGAACGTGTACACCGCCGGGATGACAAACAGTGTAAGCAGCAATGAGAACAACAGACCGCCCACCACGACCATGCCGAGTGGAATCCGGCTCGTAGAAGCCGCGCCGAATGCCAGCGCGATGGGCAATGCACCCAACACGGTCGCCAGCGTCGTCATCAGAATCGGGCGAAGACGTGCCTGAGCGGCTTCAAAAACTGCCTGCGATTTGGACATTCCCGCGTCGCGTTTTTGGTTGGCAAATTCGACAATGAGAATCCCGTTTTTCGTCACAAGGCCGATGAGCATAATCATACCGATTTGGGAGAAAATATTGAGCGTATTGCCTGTTACTGAAAGTGTTAGAAATGCCCCTGCAATAGCCAGCGGCACGGTGAGCATGATGATGAATGGGTCGCGGAAACTTTCGAATTGCGCGGCCAAAATGAGATAGACCAGACCCAGCGCCAAGAGAAACGCAAACATGGTGTTGCCACTGCTTTCGCGGAAGTCGCGCGAGGCACCGCTCAAGTCGGTCACAAAAGTTTCGTCCAGCACTTTTGCCGCGATACCCTCCATTGCTTCTATACCTTCACTGAGTGTTTTCCCGGGCGAAAGCGCGGCGCTGATGGTGGCTGATTTGTAACGATTGTAGTGGTAGAGTTGTGGCGGATTGCTCGTCTCATTCATGTGCACGATGTTGTCGAGTTGAATCATATCGCCCCGATTGTTGCGCACATATAGGCCAGCGAGGTCGAGTGGCTCGTCGCGGTTGGCGCGATCCACCTGACCGATGACTTGGTATTGTTTGCCGTCTTTGAGGAAATAGCCGAAGCGCCGACCGGAGAGCGCCATTTGCAATGTGGAGCTGACATCGAATACGCTCACACCGAGTTCGGCAGCTTTCAGGCGATCAATGGTGATTTGCAATTCGGGTTTGTTGAATTTCAAATTCACGTCCACATTGGAGAAAGTCGGGTCTTTGCGGGCTTCTTCGAGAAACTGCGGAACGACCGTTTTCAGTTTTTCAAAATTCAAAGTTTGCAACACAAACTGCACTGGCAATCCGCGCCCGAAGCCGATGGAGATAGTCTCTTCTTGGGTAGGGAATACGCGCGCATCGGGCACACGCCGATACATCGCAAGCAATTGGTTGTAAATTTCATCCTGACTGCGCTCGCGTTGGTCCGGATCGGTCAAGGCCAAACTTAAAAAACCTGAATTTGTACTGGCTGCGCCAAAGCCCGGTGCGGTGACACCAAATATCATTTCGGTTTCAGGCACCGAATCCATCGTCATTTTGCAAAGATTGTAAATGATGCTTTCCATTTCGTCAAAATCCGTCCCCTCTGGCGCGGACACATTGGAGCGAACGCGGCTGCGGTCTTCGAGTGGCGCGAGCTCGCTTTTCAAAGTGCTGCCGAAATGCCAAATCATGCCAAAGCAGCCAACCAGAATAGCCAAACTCGTCCAACGATAGCGCATAAACGAACGCAATGCTGTGCCATACACCCTATCCATACCCCGGAAAAATGGCTCCGTGAAATTGTAAAACCAGCCGTGTTTCACATAACCGCCCAGCTTGACGTTCAGCACCGGGGTCAGCGTGAGCGATACAAATGCCGAAATCAATACCGCCCCGGCTATCACGACACCAAACTCACGGAACAAACGCCCGGTGAAGCCTTGCAGGAAAACAACCGGAATGAACACCACCGCCAGCGTGACGGAGGTGCTGATGACAGCGAAGAAAATCTCATTTGTGCCTTCCCGCGCCGCCGTCCATTTGTCCATGCCCGCTTCCATTTTTTTGAAAATATTTTCCGTCACCACGATACCGTCGTCCACCACCAGACCAGTGGCCAGTACAATGGCGAGGAGCGTCAACACATTGATGCTGAAACCGAAAATATACATCAGGAAAAATGCGCCGATGAGCGAAACCGGGATGTCCACCAGAGGGCGCAAGGCGATAATCCAGTTGCGGAAAAACAGGAAAATGATGAGCACCACCAGCCCGACGGCAATGAATATGGTCTCCGTCACCTCGCTCACGGCACGGCGCACGAACCGCGATTTGTCAATGCCCACATTCATAATGATGTCTGGGGGCAGGTCTTTTTTAATTTGTTCAAAACGGCGGTAAAACTCGTCGGTGATTTCCACCCAGTTGCTGCCCGGCTGCGGAATAATCGCCATAGAGACACCCTGCACGAGGTTGCGCCGCGCACCGGTTTCTTCTATCTCTGGGCCGACCATCGCCTCACCGATGTCGCGGAAACGGATGGTCTGCCCGGCGGTTTGGCGCACGATCATGTTGTTGAAATCTTCTTCTGTGAGCAGACGACCGAAAGTTTTCACCGTCAATTCGGTGGCGTCGCCGCGCACCTTTCCGCCGGGCAATTCCACGTTTTCCCGGTCGAGCGCGGTTTGGATGTCTTGCACCGTAAGATTGAACGCCGTCAGTTTTGCCGGGTCAATCCACAGCCGCATAGAAGTTCTTTTTTGCCCAAAAATGTTGACCGCCGACACGCCAGGGATAGTCTGGATTTTCTCCATAATCACATTCTCGGCATAGTCCGACAACTCCATGATGTTGCGCGTGCTGCTCTGAATCGGGATAAACATGATAGGGTCGCCGCTGGCATCGGCTTTGGTCACCACTGGCGGCGCATCAATATCCTGCGGCAAATTGCGCAATGCCTGGCTCACTTTGTCACGCACGTCGTTAGCGGCCGTTTCGAGATCCACATCCAAGTCGAATTCGACGGTGATATTGCTGTTGCCCAGTGCCGATGTGCTCGAAATAGTGCGGATGCCCGCGATGCCGTTGATGGCTTTTTCAAGCGGCTCGGTGATTTGGCTTTCGATAACTTCGGCATTCGCGCCGGTGTAGTTGGTGCGCACCGTGATGTTCGGCGGGTCAATAGCCGGGTACTCGCGCACTCCGAGAAAGCCGTAACCAATCGCCCCGAAAAAGACGATAAGAATGCTCATGACGGTGGCGAGTACGGGGCGGCGGAGGGAAAGTTCGGGTAGGTTCATGTTATTTTACGGTGGACGGTGCACGATTGACGGTACACATTGAACGGCTGCGAATGTCGGGATTTTAAAAAGAAAAATGAGAAACAAGTGAGGGAGGAGATGGTTTGGGCAATTTCGCAGTCTGTGTAAAAAGCAAGGCTGTCCTATTGGTAGTGCCCAATCTCTTTCCGAAACACGCATGGTGGCGAGTCATGTTTGCTCTTTGCGCGACGTATTTATTGGGCAAATGTTTTTGTAAGACGACTTGTGAACAGCCTCGCACGCCTACCGCTCCCCCGAAATCAACTTCGTCATATTTCGCCTCAAATCGTCGAATGCGCCGTTGTCTTGATTGCTGAACACCACGAGCGTGATGTCGAGGCGCGGAAAATATCGGAATTCAAGGTTGATGCCCGACGCGATGCCGCCGTGGCCATAAGAGAATTCGCCACCGTTTTTTTCCGGGATAAATCCATAGCCGTAAGGGAAAGCGTCTTTCACCCCGGCAACTTTGTCGGTCGTCATGTTTTTCAGGGTCTCGGCCGAAACAAAAGCGTTGGTTTTCAGGCTTTTGGAATAGAGCAGCATATCTCGCACCGTGGAATAGCCACCACCCGCAGGTGAGCCGCGTTTGCCGTGTTGGGCTTCTTTCCAGCCTTTGCCCTCGTCGCGGGCGAGCGGCATGGCCAAAGGTCTGGCCAGACGGTCGAACTCAAACGTGCCGCTATTTTTCATACCGGCCTTGTCATAAATCAGTTTTTGAATGAAATCAAAATAATCCTCGCCGCACACTTTTTCGATGATGATGCCGAGCAAGATAAAATTGGAATTGCTATACCCGGCTTCCGTCCCCGGCTCAAAATCGAAGCCCGAGTTATAGATGATGGCCGATAATTGGTGCCAAGTGGTGCATTGCCGCATTTCGGCCACCATTTCCGGTCGCCAATATTCGCGGATGCCCGAAGTGTGCGAGAGCAGGTGGTGCACTGTGACTTTTTCCGCCCATTCCGGTTTGGGAAAATCTGGGAACCATGTAGTCAGTTTGTCCGTGAATTTCAATTTGCCCTGCTCCTCCAATTTTGCTATGGCCAGCGCGGTGAACATTTTATTCCCCGAGCCAAGGTTGAAGAGGGTTTGTGCGTCCACCCGCTGGGTGCGGGCATCATCGGCATAGCCGAAGTATTTTTCAAACAAAATCTGGTCACCTTTAGCAATAATGGCACTCCCGGCGAGGTCGTTTTCTTTGACCAATTTTTGCACATACTGGTCGAGCCAGTCGAGTGTCATTTTTTGCGTGATGTCGCCGTTGGGCAGGCTCACAGGCTCGGCGACTTCGGCAATAAACGCGACGGACAGCAATTTGTACGGCGGCGCGGGGTCGAGGCGCATCTGGATATCGCGCCACATCGGAGCGTCTTTTTTGCGCAAATAAATGTGCAGCACCCGGCTGATATTGCCCGGCGAAAGTTCGGCCACCGACAAGTCCGAGTGGTGGTATTCAAGCGGGCTGAATTCGCCCTGCAGCCGGGCGATGAATGCTCGCAGCCGCTCTTTACCGGGATTGGCGAGCGCAGCATCGGAGAAAATCTGTTGGATGATGGCGTCCTGTTCTGAAGCAGAGGCAGATTGCATGGCTGCCACGAATTGGTCGCCCCAATGCTCGGGCGAGATAGTTTCAGCGGCTTTTTGGGCGCAAGCAGTTTGAGAAAAAATAAGGCAAATAATGGCGAACAGGGCATTGAGATGCGGGCGAGAAGGCGAAATCTTCGACATTTGAACGATGTTTTTGAAACGCGCCGACAACTTCCTCAAAGCGGCAACTTCGAGAGGTTTCGGCATTGTGGATAAAAAGCAGGCAAAGATTGGGGCGCGTGCGCTCATATATTTGTCCATTCTTGCGAAGATTCAGACCGGGCTGGGTGTAACCTCCTACTTTTTCATTTGTCTTTTCCCGGCATTATTTTTTTGAAAAAAAACCGTCGAACCGGCATGAGCAAAATCGTTACATGGTCTACCTCGAAGTATTCGGAAAGCGGCACTGCGCACGAAACCGACAGCTTGTTTTTTGCGGATGACATTATCCGGTATTGGAAATTCAGGTCGCCCTTTTCTATAAAATTCTGCCTCGACGACGCGCTTCGTTATGTCGTTGGCAATCAAAAAATTACAGTCCCGTCGGGCGGTTTTTTTATCACCAACGAAGGCACCGAAATGGAATGCCTGCCCAATAATCCGGGCGTGAAAGCACTGATTGTGTTTTTTACCAACGACCTCATCCACGACGTTTGCCGGAATAATTGTCTTGATGAAAAATCCCTGTTGGA
>CAYZVM010000018.1:0-42777 GCA_964481485.1 uncultured Saprospiraceae bacterium
TTTTTTCAACACCCAACTACCACGACGGCATAAATCACTTTGCCCGAAACGGCCAAATTAATCATCTTCTTGCCGTTGGAGGGGCGCACCAGTTCCCATGTTTTGCCCCAGTCGGAGGAGCGGAAAATACCGGCGTTGAGGCTGCAAAAGAGGTATTCGCCCGCCTGTTCGATGTCGTTAATGACCCGGGTGGGCGGAAAGACATCCAGCATCTCCTCCATGAGCCGTATCTGTGCAATGCCCTCATCCATGCGCTGCCAAGTTTTGCCGTTGTCGGCGGAAGCATACAGCCTGTTCCTCATGCCGTCGCTGGAGGCCTCATCCCAGGGCTTGTCGCCGTCGGTGATGGTGACGAAACGATTCCCAATGAGTTTTGTATTATATGCCCCACCTGCTCCGGTCAGCACCCAATCCCAGTGTTCGCCGCCGTCGGTAGAGCGCAGCATGCCCCCATAAGCGCCGCAAACCAGCACATCGCCCGACACAGCGAAACTGTTGACACCTTCCCGAAAGACATGTTTCCAAGTGCTCCCGCCGTCGGTGGATTTGAAAATGCCGCTTTCACAGCCGACGAAAATATTTCCGTTGGAGGTTTCCAAAACGGTACGAACCGTCCTGTCTTCCAAGGCATTGTGCATGGGTTTCCAAATACCCGTGCCCGGCATTTCCTGAAAAAAACCGGTCTCGTAACTGCTGGCATACGGCCCAGCAGAGCCAGGGAAAACATCGGTGATTCTTTCGTTCAAAAAAAACTCTTTTTCCCATTTCGGGGCTGCAGCAACGCTACTTCTGTGATACAATCCGCTTTCAGAGGCTAAAAAGACTTCGCTGCCGTCGGCAAAAACACGCCCGACCCCAAAATCTACGGGCAGTCCCGCGCTCACGTCCTCCCACGTCTGCCCGCCGTCGGTGGATTGAAAAATGATGTTGGCTGCTGTGGACTGGGCTTTTTCCGCGCACTGCGGCCCGCTGGCGGTTGGTTGTAAACCGATACTGGCAGTCAATGGCAACGGATTTCCCTGATCCTGCTGACAGGCAGCGAAGGATTGAAAAAAGAACAAGAAAGCAAGGATGTGGATTCGCATAACTTTGTGTGGTTGGTGAAACAATGCGACAAAGATGCGGGCAGGCCGGACCCCTGCATTTTTTCGGGTGTAAAAGGATGTAACGGAATTGTAAAAGGATATTTCCGGGCGATTTTCGCCTTCCAACGGCGGGAAGTTTGGGGAGAAAAATCCTACCTAACCTAAGTTGTGACACACCAAATCAGATGGATGGGAAAACGGATGGAACAGATGAAACGGATTTGAACGGATTATTTTTCTTTGGTTTTTTCAAAAAATCCGTTTGAATCTGCTAAATCCGTGTCATCCGTTTTGCAATCCTATTATGTGCGCACAGAGGCTACCGAATCTTATACGCATACACGCTGCTCCCATCCCCCACCACCAGCACCTGCCCGCCGCCTTTTCGGAACAAATCGCTCACGACAAACGGCGTGGTGCCAGCCAACGGGAAATCGGGGTGTACCGCTCCCCTGCCGTCAAGCATAAAAATCTGACGTTTCGCCCGGCTGAGTGTGCCGAGACGATTTTGCGAAACCGCGAACAAAGTATCCTGCGGCGCAGGCCATTGCGTCTGAAAAAGGGTTTTTAGCGCAGCGCCTTCATAGCCGTTCGCGCTTAGGTTTTTGTCTTTCAACACCGCGTATTCGTACCGCGCATCACCTCCCAAAGGGGAGAAAGCCAGATTAGCCTGAGCCGCGCCACCTTTGCCCACCTGCATATTAAAAACGCCGCCATCCAGATTGCAGACGAACACCGTGCCCGCGCCGTTGGCGCAGACGATGCGGGGCGATTTGGACACGGCATCAGCTTGTGGCGGGCCAAAGTTTTTGCCGCTGAACTGCACCGCCGGGAAACGCTCGGCGCCATTTCGACCAAACACGAAAAGTTTGCCGGCCTCATTCAGCACGGCGAGATAGTCTTTGTTTTTATGTTGAAAATGCAGCAGCGGATGCCGAATGCGCCCTACCCCGCCCTGTGGATTCCAGCCCGGCAGTGAGCGGCCAAATTGGTCGTAGCCGTACAAATTGCCGTTGGAACAGGCGATAAAATAATTGAATTTCAGCGTGTTGTCAAAATCAACCACCGTCACACCGTTGGTGGCGGGCGAGTGCAGTTCGAGCGGAAAACCCTCCACATCACGGCCTTTGTCGTCCAACAACCAAATACGGTCGGCGGTATTGAACAGGTAGCAAACCGTCTGGTTGGCCCAAAAATCAATGCCTTGCACGGAACCCAAAATGGGCCCTTCCATTTGTCGCCGCCACACCACCGCGCCCCCAGCATCGAGCCGATAGAGTTCGTGCCGAACATCCTGCACCACTATGGCCGCGCCGTCATTTTCCGGGGCTGGCGCGATGACGAAAGGCTGTGTGGCCGCCACCGCCGCCAAAGATGTTTTCCAAAGAATGCTCGTAGTGGTGGCTTTTGCCTCGGTTTGTGGCTGTGCGGCGAGATGCACCGTCGCGCGGTTATTTCCCAACGGTTCGATGTCCATGCCGACAAAACCCGCGTTTGTGAACGCCCGCACATCGGCGGCATCGAACACCGCCCGCTGGGTGTCGAACAAGTTTTTCAGCAGCAAAGGAAGGTAAGCAGCGTTCGTCAGCAATTGGGCACTGTTCGCCCCGGCTGGCATTTTTTGTTGCCATTGCAAAAAATCGGTGTCGTTTGCCAGCGTCTGACTGACAATGTATTTGTCAATCCAAAGTTCGGTGGCGGAGCGGGTGTTGGCAAAAACGACATATCGGCCAATCAACGCGCAGGACGGGTTGCGAAAATTTTTGCTGCTCCCCACGATGGGTTTCAGCAAGGATTGGCTCACAAACTCGAATACCTCAAAAGTATGGTATTCCTCCATGCGCAGCGCCCCGCGTTGGCTGGCATAATCGCGGAGACGCTCCAACGCGACGGCACTGTCCCGCGCCGCCAGCACGATAAATTGGTCGTCGCGCATCTCTTGGGAGAAAGGTTCGGTGAGCACCCATGCGGCCTCGTTGCCCGCCCACGGCAGGATATATTGCTCAAAATCCGCGCTCTCGTCCTTTTTTATTTTATCGAAAAATACACGCGGGTTGGCAAAACTGGCTTTTGCCAAAAGAGCGGTATTGTCGGGCAGCACCGTAAAAATATCACCCGGCTCAGCTTCGCCCCACGCGGCCATGCTGCCGAAAAAACCGTTCGTCTCGGCCAGCCCGGTCATGTGTTTGCCATCCCATGCCAAGCCGAGCCATTCGACATTTTCTTCCAACATAGTGGGCACCTGCGACCACGCACCCGCCATGTTGTTGTCGTATTGTGCCGCGATGGCGGCAGGCCTGAAAAATACGCGCAATGGAGCGTCGGCATACAAATCGGGCAACAATTTCCGGTCGGCCCACCACGAACTGGCACCTTCGAGTTGGGTAATGGCATCTTCCACCAGATAGGAATAGCGCGAGAACAGCAGCAATTGGTCAACAGCCGTGACGACCAATCGCTCGTGTTTGGTCAGGTGGATGGTGTAGAGCGTGTGGCCGTGAAAAACGGAAGGGAAGATTCTATTGGTTGACGAATTGCTCCCGAACAGATTTTGAATGTCCAGTTCAAGGCCCGCATCCAACGCAAACAATCCGTGCAAACTGTCGGATTTGTTCAGTGTGAGGCCAGCGAGCATTTTTTGGCGTTCAAAAGCGATGCTCAGCGCAGCATCGTGTTGGAACAGCTTTGCGGCAGCAGCCACGTCGTGCCGGGCATTGCGAAAAAGGGTGGTGTTCAGCACCTCGTCCCATGCTGGGTCGGCTGTGCTTTTTGCCAATTTGCCCGTTTCAAAAAAACTGCGCCATTCCAGCACCACCGCTGCTTGCGAAGGCATGGCATGAAATGACGTGGTTTCCCCGCGCACGAACAACAGCACGGCGAGCAACGCCGCGAGGGGGAGGAGGATGACGGCAATGCGGCCTGCCTTGCCGGAAAAAAGTTGCTTCATCGGGTCGCCTTTAAGGCGCGAAGTAGCCGATTTTTTGGCAATTTTTGAAAAATGAATTTGCGTGAGGCACCCGCGCTATGCAAAACGGCCTGCCCCGAAAGTGTGGGACAGGCCGTTTGGACATTGGATGTTGCTCCTTCAATTCTCGTAATGCTTTTTGTAGTCCGGCTTTTTGTGGTAGCGTCCCCAAGAAAAGCCGAATTTGAGGGATGCTTTGCCAAATGCGCCGGACAGGTCGTCGTCGGTCAGGCTCACATAGTCCACGTTGCGGGCAAAACGGTAGCCGCCTTCCAGCCCGAGGCGGAACCAGCGGAACACGTTGATTTCCACGCCCGCCGAGGGCTGTATGACGAACATATCGTCGTTGCCTTCGCCTTGCAAGGTAGCTCGTCCGCGACCCAACTCTACGTTTAGCACCGGGTGAACGGCTTTATAGGGGATAAATGCATAGCCGATGTGGCCACCTTTGAACTTGAAATCGAAACGTTGGTCGTCGTCATTTTCCAAAGTAATATCGTCGCGCAGGCTGTATTGCGTCCAGCCGATAGTGAGCGATTTGCCAAATTCAAAACCAAAAAAACCGCCCCGATTGAAGCCGTCGGTGTTGTCGTAAGCCGTGTAATGGTGGGTGTATCCACCCCAAACGCCGGAGAGTCCCCAGCCGCGTTCGCCGAGCACGGTTTCTTCGCGTTGGCCAAAAATGGAGAAGGAAGTCAGGAGTAGGGCAAGGGCGAGCAAGCAAGATTTGGTACGCATAAAGAATGTGGATTTGTTGATTCGTTGAATTGTTGATGCAGGACGCAGAAACTGACAGCAAGGTTACAGGCTTGGTTGCAGGGTTGCAAACAAAAAAGGCGAATGCGAGTCAACATTCACCTTTTTCTAACGGGTTTTAACCCGTTTTAACTAAAAAACGCGCACTGTGGGACGTTGCTTCGTTATGCTGATTTGCGCCGCAGCACCAGCGATGTCACCAACGACACGAGCAAACCCACCGGAAACGGCTCTAAAAATGTGATGGCCGCGCGGAACAACGGGTTTTGATACATGACTTTCATTTCTTCCATTTTGGCAACTTCTTGACTGATTTGTGCCTCGGTCGCACCTACGCTTTTCATTTGCGCCAGCGTGTATTCGATAAATTTGTCCATAAAATCGGGCATCAAAGTATGGTACACAATGAGCCACGCGACGACGTAGCACACGCAAGAAATCACCGTGATTAGGAGCGCTACTTTGAACCCCTCGCCAAAACTCAACGTCGCTGGCACTCTTTGGTCGCGGTAGGCGCGAGTACCGATATAGACGAACAGCATGCTCAGCAAAATGCTCGCATAGCCGAACAGTTCGCCGTTTTGGAAGTCCATCGTGCTTTTGAAATAAAGGGAAGTGCCGGTCATCAACACAGCAGCCACCGCGCCGGAAATGAGGCCGTAAGTCAGGATTGTCTTATTCATGTTGCAAAGAATTTTTGTGAAAAACTGCTGCAAATGAAGAGGGAACATCCGGTTTGCGCCTCGCTCTTTTGGGTGATTTGGGGAAAATCATACTTTCGGGGGAACCTGCCCACACGAAATAGAGCCAGTGGGTTTCGCGCAAAAGCCTCAAATTTTGATAAAAATACCGCGCACAAACAACCATCGGCACACGAGCCAGCACAACAGCACATAGCAAAGCGCGAACAACAACGAACTGAATTCCGCCCCCTCAATGGGCTTGAAAACCGCCGCATAAATCCATTCTTGGGCGTTTGTGTCGCCGCCGCTTGTTGTCCAAGTGATAGCAAACAGGCTGATAACCAATACTTCGGAAAAAATGTACGCGAACAACGAATTGGAACCAAAAGCAAGGAAGAATCCAGTGCCATTGCGCCAGCCGCGCACATCAATAAACCATACGCTGGCCGCCAACAAAATCATAGAAATACCACCGACATACAGCACATACGAGCTCGTCCAAAGTTTTTTGTTGATGGGAAAAAACAGATCCCACGTCAGTCCCGCGAAGCCAATCAACAACCCAAAAACAAGCAAATCGCGCACGAGCAGGTCTTTTTGTTTGGAACGGTTGCTCATCAATCCGCCACTCAGCCAACCAAAAATCACCGTCACCACAGCCGGCAATGTGCTCAATACGCCTTCTGGGTCGAATGGAATACGCACACCGGGTGCGACGGTTTCTTTGTATAAATGGCTTTCGCCGAATAGCCAGAGGTCGAGCCGCAGCACCGCGCTGCTTTCGGCCATGTATGGGTCGCCGCCGGGCGTGGCAAACCATTGCAGCAAGCCCCAATACAGCAGCAAAATACCCGCCGACACAAAAATCAAAGCCTTGCGGCTTAGCGTCAGCACCAGCACTGACGCTATACCGTAGCCCAACGCCAGCCGTTGCAGCACCCCCATGACGCGCCAAGAATCCCAGTCTTTCCAAAAAAATGGGAATTTGTTCATCAGCAGACCAATCAGGAAAATCAACAACGTGCGGCGCAGGATTTTCCAACCCGCGGCAGGCGACAATGTGCGGTCGTATTTTGCAAAAGAAAACCACATCGAGACCCCGATGATGAACATGAACGACGGAAACACCAAGTCAGTGGGCGTGCAGCCGTGCCACACCGCATGGCGGAGCGGCGCATAAACGTGTTCCCAAGTTCCGGGCGTATTCACGAGAATCATGAATGCGATGGTGAAGCCGCGATAAAAATCAACGGAGAGATATCGAGCGGGAGCAATAGAGTCGGGCATTTTCAAAACCATTTGATGGACGCAACACGCAAAAAGTGCTGCGAAAAGTAAAGGTTTTGCGGAGATTCTACCTCACATTGACATTCTCCTCGTTACGGCGTTAAGTGTTACTTTTGCGAGCAGTATCTTTTCGTTTTTCACAACAGCTTCGCAAGCAGCCTTTTTAAAAAATCTTTATGCTTTTCGCTATCGGCACCAAAGTTCGTTTTCGATACACAGGAGAAAGCGGGGTCATCACGGCAATGCTGGAAGATGGTATGTTGCAGGTGCGGCTCGACAGCGACCCGGATTTGGAAATACCGGCTTTTGAAGAGGATTTGACACGCGATGCCGCTGCAGAGCCGCTGTCTGCCGGAGCAAAATTCATTACAGACAAAAAGGAAAAACGCCCCGAGCCACCTCCTCGCCGCGCACTTAAAGCGCCATACCATATACTGAAACCCAAAGGATTGCAGCTCGCCTTTGAGCCAATGCCCGGGCGCGACAGCACGGTCACGCGCTACAAGGCATGGCTCATCAATGATACGACGCACGAATTCCTTGTTGAATTCGACCTATTCACCGCCATTCGCGATGTCCTCGTGATTGATGACAAAATAGCCGCCACGACAGCCCTGGAATTGGGAGATTTGTTGTTCGATGATTTGAATGAGTCGCTCGAAGTTTCGGTTTCCATCCAGCGTATCACTACGGAGGGCGTGGACGCACCTTTAAAAAACACCTTCAAAATCCGCCCCAAGCAGTTTTTCAACAACGTCCAGACGGTGGCGATTCTAAATCTTTTGGCGCACCATTTCGTGTTGTTCGATTCATTTGAGCCTAAAAAAGCTGATGATGAAGACGACTTGAAAAATTACACAAAACAAAAAGCAAAGGTGCCGAGGCCAGAACGCTCGTCCAACTCTGTTCTCTACAACCCGTACAACGTAGAGGAATTTGCCAAGTTTGTGCCGGAGATTGACCTCCATATCGAACATCTCTTAAATGGCCATGCCAAACTGGACAAAAGCGAGATTCTGCGTATTCAGTTGCAACATTTCCAACGTTTTTTGGAAAAAGCAATTCGATTGGGAGCACCCCGCATTTTTGTTATTCACGGCGTGGGAGAGGGCAAACTCCGGGATGCCATCGCGGCCCGCCTGCGTGAACACCCGGATGTGGCAAAGTTCAAAAACGAATACCACCATAAATATGGCTACGGGGCGACGGAAGTGATTTTCCGTTGAGTCCCCAAAAGACGAAAGGCTTGACCATCACTGGCCAAGCCTTTCCATTCGTTCATAGTGCCGGGCAAAAATTGCCATCAATATTGCCAGAGGTCGTGTTCGAAGTTGAAAATCTCGTTTTTGATTTTTTCAGACTCCATCAGCAAGTCAACCCCTTGAAGGTATTGTTCCAGCTTACGGTCATACACATTTGACTCTTTGTAGATGTAGCTCGCAAAATAGCGCATTTCAAAAAGGTCTTCCCATGAAATGGTCGCGTTAGTATTACCGCCCATCGTGAACACACGGTGGCGTGCAAACAATTCGCGAGCCTGTGGGTAATACACCCAGAACATCGGCTTTTCAAAACGGAAGTTGCCCTCATTGTCTTTCACGTCAATGAGCGGAGCGATGCCCAAAATGCGTACTTGGAGCGTAGAGGTCTCTTTGTCGAAAAACCACACTTCCTTGAGGCGGAATCTCTTCACGTCCTCCCAGTTGATGTCGTTGCGGACGATTTGGACTTTCTCCTCGTACGTTTCCGGGTCAAAAGTCACAACCGTGTCGGTTTTGGACAACATAGAAAGCACATCATCAGTACTCATACGTTTGTTGAACTTGTCCGTGCCGTCAATCGCATACACCGGCAAATCGCCTTTGGTAGCAGCATCCGAGAGCAATTTGAAAAATGGCTCTTCTGGATAAGCGAACGGAAGGTTCATCTTTTCGCGGACATCAATGATGCGCCAAATACGTTTTTCCCAAAAGATATCACTTTCGCGAATTGGCTGATAAGCCAACACGCGACGCTCAGTCATGATTTCTTTCTTCACCACGTCGTCGAGCGGAGCTTCGCTCTGTTCTTCAAAAACTTCTTCGGTTTTGATTTCGATTTCTTCGGGATCTTGCGCAAGCAACACTGTCCCCGAAAAGAACGTGAGCAGACACAGGCAAGTCCATTTGATAAACGTTTGCATGACTCGCAGAGGTGGGTTGATTAGTAGATGATTGTGATGTGGGCAATTTGCCAAAAAGAAAAAAGTTTCAGCCACGCTTCAGGCGTGGCTGAAACGCTTTTTACTTGATTTTGAAAGCAAGGCCACCAATATTACGGGCAGCCACGTCGCCAGGGCATTTACACTTAATGTCGTCAAAAAAGTAGCTGTCGCCGGGTTTGGCTTTAGAAATCATATCCTGTACATCAGCGTTCCAACGAGCACCGCCATTGGGACGTGAAATTGGGTCTTGGCGCTTAGGCAGATAGGTCATCTCGAAGCCAACAATGTCGCATTTTGCGTCAAAGTCGAAGTTTTCGAGCATAGCCGCAATACCGCCCTGCGCTTTGAATTCACCGTTGCCCATAGATTTGTTGGCATGTTTGGCACCCAAACGTGGGACAGGGTCGGGGATACGTTTCACACGATATTTGAACGTAGAAGTGGCCCCGCCACCCGAAACGGTCAGAGTAGCTTCGCCCGGTGTGGAAGCAGTTATGATGAATTTGCCACCACCTTTGTTGGCGACGTTCACACCCGAAGCACTCACTTTCACATCATTGGAAGAAACACCTGCTGCCGAAACGGAGATAGGGTTTTCAACGCCGATGTAAAACACGTTCATTTTATCGAGCGATACTGCTACTGAACGTTGGCCTACCTCGTATTTGAATTCCTTGCTGTAATTTTTGTTTTCACCGGTGAGCGGGTTTTTGACGTTGATGCTCACGTTGTAAGCACGTTCACCCACACCTGTGGGAGATACTTCATAGTGAGCCACACCTTCTCTAACCGGGATGCTGCTGCCGTTGACAGAAATACTGACGTTGTCGGCAGAAGTGCTGTACGCACTCAGGAAAATGTCAGCGACATATTTTTCGCCTTGAATAATGTAACTCTTCTCGGCAGAAACAGCGGGCTGGAAGGCATCAAATTTGATTTCAACCTTACCCATTTGGTCAGCGGCCCAGTTCATAACTGCCGAAGTCGAACTTTTAGCATCTGTCTGCATTTTTCCCAACAATGGGAAACAAGCAGCGACCGGCATTTGCTTGAATTTGAATTCGGCCCAAGAAGCCATCTTCGTGTTTTCAGGCAACGGTTCGACATCCAAAGGAAGGTTCTTAGAAACAGTAGGATCATTTCCTGTCAAAGCCAAGTACTTTGCACGAGTCTCCTTGATCTTTGCTTCGATCTCATTCCCAAGTCCTTCGTTGATAAACAAATTGGTCGTAACGTCTTTGTTGCGGATGTCTTGGGGTATAGTTGGGTCAGCTTTCGACGGCCCTTTTGCAATATCGAACAGTTTGCTGCGGATACCGTCGATGTACTGTACAAACTCTTGGCCGATGCGTTGAGCCTCTTTGGATTTAGTTTCCAACTCTTTGTTTTTATCAGTCGGATAAGCCGTTGCAGTAGCACTGATGCCATTGAGTAACGCATTGTTACTGTTGTCAACAATGTCGCCACTGGTTTTCATCCCCTTATCCAAAGAGAAAAAAGCGTTCATCACCTCGGCTGATACGTTGAGTGCCAGCAGCGCGGTCAACACCAGATACATCAGGTTGATCATCAGTTGCCGCGGCTCCTTTGGTATTGACATAAGTCTTTACTTTTTGATTGTGAGCGTTTTAGTTATCGGTTCATAGCAGTTAGATATTGGCTTGGCGCCTTCAGCTCCTTACAACCAGTAGATCTAACCAACCACAATGCCAAAATGGTTATTGGCGGCCTATGTTGGACATAGCAGCGAGCATATTGCCGTACACCGTATTGAGCGAACCGAGGTTTTTGTTCAAAGACATCAATTGGTCTTTGTAAGCTTTCACATCTTCGGCAGATTTGGCCATATCGGACATGGCTTCGTTCATCTTCGTATAGAAATTGCTCATGCTCTTGATTTGCTCAGAAGTGCCCGAGAAATCAACTTCTTGCAAAGATTTGAGTGCGCCCATGCTTTTCGACATAGATTGCAGTTCGGTCAACATACCACCGAGTTGGCGCTCAACGACATCACCGTGCAACGGAGCCACTTCCGGTTGATTGGATGGGCCTGCGGTAAGAGGTTGAAGCCGTGCGTCATAGTCATCAAGGCCGGGGTACAATTTGTGCCAGTAATAGTCCGGCTCAGGGCCAATGACACCTAAGAACAAGAAGATGATAGCTTCCATCGTCAAGCCTACGACGAGAAATTCAGAAGCCAAAGGCCAGCTCTCAAGTTTGAAAAGCGCGCCCAGTAGTACGATAGCAGCACCGACGCCAATAAGGAGGTTTTTGAAGTACTTAAAACTCTTGGTTTTGACGAAACTCATTGTTTATGAACTTTTTAGCAGTTTACAAAAAGGTTAATCCTTGAATTGTTAAAAGTATTGGCAAAAAGCGGTGCAAAAGTAGCAATCGCTTTGTGACTTATCCGAAGAAACTTCCGGCCTTCCATAATTGTCCGCCATTGGCAAACAATACCGAGAGGTTTGCAAATTTTCTAGCTTGCGTGGTTTGTGTGGTATGTTCTGAAACAAGGGCGAGGGATGACACAACGTCATATAAGTATTTGAAAACAAAGGGCAAAACGCAAGAAACATACGAAAATTTTATGATTATCGAATTTTTCTTGCCTTTTGCCCTTTAAGCCCTTTAATTAAAAGTCGTTGATAGAGCGACCGAGGAAAGTAAGAACGGAACGGAAGCCAATGTAACACTTGGTAGTGTCTTGATATTCCCACGAGCGGTTGCCCGTTTGCAAGAAGAAGGCAACGTCTTTCCAAGAGCCGCCGCGAATTACTTTTCGCTTGTCGGTGGGAGAGTCTTCGTCTTTTGCATCATAGCGAATATCTGGGTTCAAGTCATGTACGAACGAGTACGCATTTTCATAATATGCTGTCTCTGTCCATTCTGACACGTTGCCTGCCATGCAAAAGAGCCCATAGTCATTCGGATAGTATGCATCCGCTTTCACGGTGTAAAGCCCACCATCTTCGGGATAATTGCCGCGACCGGGTTTGAAGTTAGCCAAAAGACACCCTTTCGCGTTGCGAGTGTAATAGGCACCCCATGGATAAGGAGCCTCTTCACGGCCACCGCGCGCGGCGTATTCCCACTCGTGTTCGGTAGGAAGGCGGAAGTCCTCTGTATTTACCTCGCTTTCAGAGTACATATCCCACACTTTGCTACGCCAGTAGCAGAAGGCTTTTGCCATCTTCCAATTGACACCTACTACTGGGTAGTCGTCAAAGGCGGGGTGCCAAAAGTAGTTACGGGTCATCGGTTCGTTATACGAATACGCGTAATCGCGAATCCAGCACAGCGTATCGGGATAGACCTTTATTTTTTCTTTGTGGATGTGGCTGGTGCGATTGCTATTGCGGTCATGCGCTGCGCGCTGCCAATCGTACCACTGGTATTCAAAGACGAGTTTGCTAACATCAAGTTCTTTGCGACCAGAGAATCGTTCGTTACCTTGATAGTACAGGTTTTCGAGCGCTCCGTCTTCATCTTCGTCCCAAGCAATTTCTTGCTCCCAGTCAACTAATTGCTGATCGCCGTCACCTTCGTCGTTTTCGACAAAGTGCTCGAGGGCAACATGCGCCAACGAGTCAGACACCCATTTTACAAATTGGCGGTACTCATTGTTTGTGATTTCGGTATCGTCCATAAAGAAGCCCTGAATGGAGATGGACTTCGGACGAGCTACGAGTTGTTTACTGAGGTCTTCGTCGCCGGTGCCGACGTGGAGTGTGCCGGACGGCACATACACCATGCCGTAAGGATTAATCCCTTTCCAGCTCGGGCGATCGGTGACTCCAAGCAGTTGGCCGCTTTCTTTGCGGCCACAGGAAGCGGCCAGAGCCGCGAGAAAGAGCAATGGCAAAAGTAGTTGCTGTAGTTTTTTCATGTTAACACCCGTGTTATCCAACTTAATTGTGCGGTTTGGAAAAAGTGGTCGTAAAGGTAGACGATTAAATTCTTTGCAAAAAAGTTTTCCAAATAAAATTGGTCATCTGTGGATTTCCGCCCCTGACAAACGATTTTTTAACTTTCGATTGTATCCGAAGCGAATTTTTTTAACGGACACAATTGCCCAATTATTCATTGCACCGTGCGAAAAAACCTTGTTTCAAAATGGTTTTGTCAGAAAGAATGCTGCCGAAGATTTTTTTGCTTCAGAGAAACCGGGGGTTGTAAATAACGGGCGGAAGTTTGCCCGCACCGATTGGTTTGTTGAGGCTGTACCGAAGGAGCAACTCATGGCTGCCCCGATTGGCAGATGATAGTGGGGAAAGCGGGATGTCAAAAGAGTAGGCAAGTGTGGTCTTTTCGTTGAGCCTAAGCCCTGCCAGCACAACTGCCGCATCCCTGTCTGAACTGCCAAAGCCCCTAAACGAAGCACCTGCAAAAATATTTTCGTTCCATTGCAAAACTGTCGAAATCTCCATTTGTGTCTCGATAAGGTCAGTTTTTGCTGCTGCCGATGGCCTGACGCTTAGATTATCGCCCACATTGACATTGTAAGCAGCCGTGAAAAAATAGTGCCGCACAGACTCTATCTTCAGTGCATTCGCGCCATTGAGGGTTAGCGCAGGTGCAAATGCCGGTTGCACTGATGCTCCCAATTGGAGGTTTTTAGTTTGCAAGTACAGCCCTGCTTCGAAAACAGGCGTTCCAGCTTGGACTTTGCCTTCCGGCAAAAACGGATCGTTGTGCGTAAAATTCGGTTCGGCGTAGGTGCCCTCGGGTGCGCGAAGTTTTGTGCCGTCGAGTGCATACTGCATATAGCCCGCACTCACACCTGCCGAGAGCAACACTGTGCGCCCTAATTCGAGTTGGTAGTTGTAACTCAGCACCGCCTGCGTGGTGCGGTGTGCCCCGATGGCATCATTCTCAACCCTCACCCCTACCCCACTGCTGATGACATACAGCGGCAGATGCGCATTGATATGCTGTGTCACGGGTGCGCCGAGCAGATTTGACCACTGCTGCCGGTACACGCCGGTGGCGACCAGTGTGTTTTCCAGCCCGGCATAAGCGGGATTATAAGCGTATGGGTTCAGCATGTAAAGGCTATACTGCGGTGCCTGCTGGGCAGCAAGGCCGAAGGCATACCACAATAATATAGGTGTGAAGTAGTGTTTCATGCTCAAAAGACAACTGATGGTGGACAGTGGCCAGCCTTTAGGGTAGAGTTATCAACGTTCGGGACGTGAAATTAAGAGATTCAAAGGAGAAAAAATATTTTTCTGCAAAAATGCCTCTTTGAGCAAAAAGCCAGATGAGGAGGGCGGTTTAAAGAAGAGGGCAAATGTGTGTTTGTTCACCCATCTATTTTTCCCGTTCCCTTCGCTCAATTTTTTCCTTGTCAGCACAGACCAAAAAAAGGGTCACTCGACTCTGATAATGAAAATGACGTTCGCGTTTTTGGGGCGGGTTTCGGCATCACCACCGCCAATAACCCTTACATTGTGTTCGTGTTCACCATCTTGGCTCGTTGGCCATCTGTGTTTTGGAGTGTTTGCATCAACTCGACCATGTCCCGAATCATATTTATCTCCCGCTCCCCATCCTGTTCCTCCCCATGCATGAGAATGGCTACCTGCTTTTTCTGCCTTTAATATTAATTCTTTATTCGGCAGCGCCGTCGCATCGTCCTGATAACTCCCCACTTGATTGCCCGAATTGCCACCTGAGTATTTCGCCGTCCGACCCTCGCTGTTGGGGTCAGTCGTTTGAGTGCCGCTGACACCGCGCAGAAACTGCCCGCGCAAGTCCGGCACCCGGAACATATCGCCTGAACCGCCCCAGCTGGTGCCGATGGCTTTGTAGAGTTCGGGATACTTGGTTTTGTTGTACTCCTGACCGTTGCACTCTACCCAACCTGTTGGGATTTTATCGCCAGCATAAGCTTGAACACAGCCGATGGGGACAGCTTGGGCTTTCATTTCGGCCCTCACCTTCTCGACTTCTTGTTGCACGATGGTTTTGATTTCTTGTTCGAGCGTTTGGGCAGACAGGGCGTACACGCCTGACAAAAAGAAAAAGGCGCTGAAAAGCATTTGGATTTTCATGTCGGATGGTTTTAAAAGTTGAAGTGAAAGATGTTTTTATTCGGCTTTGATAATGAAAATGACATTGGCGTTTTTGGGGCGGGTCTCGGAATCGCCCCCTTTTTCTATCACTACATTATGCTTGTGGTCACCAGCCGCATTCGTTGCATATTTGTCATATTTTGTTCCTTTTGTTCTGGAATCGTCCATTGCCCAGTCAATATGAGTAGCCTCAGGTAGAGCCGAGCCATTTATGTTATGTTTGTGTTCTCCGTTAGTGCTGGTTGTACCGGTAAATTTTTCATTAGGGAGACTTGTCGCATCCTCCTGATAACTCCCCACCTTATTCCCGCTATTACCCCCGTTTTTAGCAGTTCTGGACAATTTATCGGGGTCATTTTCGGCGTTTTCATCCCATCCACGCAGGAACTGACCGCGCAAATCAGGCGCATTAAATTTTGTGCCGCTGGAATTGCCGCCCCACGATTTGGCGAGGGCTTCCGACAACTTGGGATATTTGGAAGTCTCCAATGATTGCCCATGACAGGGAAGCCATCCATCAGGGATTTCGGATTCCGGCCCGCCAAAGGCAACGATAGCGCCGACGGGTACGGCGTTTTCTTCCGCTTTCTCCGCAGCGGCGGTGAGTGTTTGGACTTTAGTGTTGAGTTCGGCAATTTGCTTTTCAAGCCTTTTGAGGGTTGCGTCAAGCGTTTCGTCTTGAGCTTGCAAGGCGGCAGAAGAAAGAAGCAAAAAAGACAAAACGGAAAGGGTTGTTTTCATGGTAAGAAAAAATTGGAAGGGTGAAAAGTTATGTTAGCATCTCGTAATGTTCTTAATGGTCAACTTTGTACCAGTAGAGAAACTGCCTGAAGGCGCAGCTTTAACACAATCGTACTTAGTGAAATTATCGCTGGAGTTTCCGCCGATATTGAAGTAGCGCATACTGCTTTTGGGAATAGTCTGGCCGGGAGCAACGGGTTGAAGCAAATAGGTGCCGGAGCCGCCTGCAATGATTTTCCGACAAATATCGGCGCGTGGATGGTTAGCCTGTTCGTATTTGGAAAGCGCAGCTCGAATGTCACCGGCATTGAAATCTGCGTCGGCAGCACTGACAAGCCGTTTTTGTTCCGCTTGTTGCGCAGCCTTGCTTTGAGCGGCGATGTCGGCTTGCACTTTGGCTGTTTGGCAAGTTCGCTTTAAAACCCTGGCCTCTTTGTTGTCTGGATGATGCTGAAGAAGAAAATCAAGAGCGGTGATTGCAGCCGTGTAATCCTTTTTGCCATACGCCTTTTGGGCTACCTGCATGAGTGAATCGGCGTTTACGGAAGTTTTCGTTTTAGGGGAAATGGTGGGAGCAAGTGTTGAGGGTGTGACTGCTTGTTCTTGCTTTGGCTTTGAGTCTCCGAGCATCTGCCAAACGGCAAATCCTGCTACTGCAAGCCCAACTGCTGTCAAAACCATCCAAAGCCAAGTGCGATTTTCTTTTCTTTCTTTCTTATTTTGTTGCAGGTAGGTTGGTCTTTGCGCAGGTTGCCCAAGGCCTTTGAGTATGGTTTGTATGCCTGAAATGGCTTTGTTGATTTCCAATTCATAATCCGCTCGCGAGGTAGTGCGGCGGAGCTCGTGGTCTTTTTTTGCTTTGGAAAAATTCGCTTGCAGACGAAGCGCATCGTCAAGGTCTTCCTCATGGTCGGAAGTACGCAAGTATTCAATCAAGGCATTTAAGGAAGCCTCGATTTCACCTTCACTCAAATAATTGCGGACTGTTTCTTTTAATTCACTGAGGTTCATAGTGATAAGAGCGATTGAAATTCAGGTCGTAAAAATATCAAAACTAAACGAACTCCCAACTGAACAAAAAAATTTCACTCTTCCAACTCCACCTTCTCCCTTTTTCCCCATCCCAATTTTTCCAGCACCCTATCAAACAGCCAATACACCACCGGCACCACAATCAGCGACAGGAACATCGAGGAATTGAGGCCACCGATGATGGCCCAAGCAAGGCCGTTTTTCCAGTCTGCGCCCGCGCCTTGCGCCAGCGCAATGGGCAGCAGGCCGATGACCATCGCGATATTCGTCATCAATACCGGGCGGAAGCGGAGTTTGGTGGCTTGCAGCAAAGCTTCGCGGATGGGGATGCCGCGCTCTCGCAACTGATTGGCGAAGTCCACGACAAGGATGGCATTTTTGCCCACAAGGCCCACCAGCATGAGTAGGCCCAGACCGGTGAATACGGTCAGGTTTTCCCGCGCCAGCGCCAGCGCCAAGAACGCACCGATGATAGAGAGCGGGATAGATACCAACACCACGAGTGGGTACACCCAGTTGTCGTACAGCGCCACCATAATAAGGTAAACCAGCACCAGCGATGTCCACAACGCAAAACCGAGCGTGCCGATGCCTTGTTCCTGCCGCTTGAGGTCGCCGCCATATTTGATTTGGGTGCCGGGCGGCAGTTTCATCACATCCAATTTGGCCTTGATGTCGCGACTGACGGAGCCGTTGGGGCGGCCAATCACTTGCGCGGTGAGCATGACTGAGGTGACGCGGTCGCGGCGTTCGAGGCGTGTGGGCGCGGTATTTTCACGCACGTCGGCGAACTGTTTGAGATAGACCGTCGTGCCGAGCGGGTTGACAAAAGAAAGATTGCGGATATCGTCGGTGCTGCGGCGGTCGAAAGCATCGAGCGCGACGCGGATAGGATATTCATAATCGCCGTCGCGGTATTTGGCGTCCGTGTTGCCGCTGAACGCCGTTTGCAGCGTCAGCCCCACCTGTGCCATGGCGAGGCCATAGTCGGCCATGCGCTGCCGGTTCACTTCCACACGTACTTCGGGGTTGCCGCCTTCCACGCTGGGCGTGATTTCCACGCAGCCCGGCACCGAAGCCATTTCGCGCTCCACCCTTTCGGAAAGGGCAAGCAGGCTGTCCAAATCCGGCCCGTTGAGCATAATTTCAATGGGCGAAAACGACAGCCCCACGATGTCAATCGGCGATGCCCGGATTTTGGCACCAGCGATGATTTCCTCTAATTGCACTTTTGCTTTTCGGGCGTACACTACCGTCGGCACGTCGCGTTTTTCTCCAAAAGGTGTCAGAAACACTTGAATTTCAGCGACAAAAGGGCTGTTGAGGCCAAACGATTTATTGTTGGTACCGATGGTGCTGAACGTGCGCACCACGTCGGGTTGTTGGCGCAGCCAGTCCTCCACTCGTTTGGTCACGGCATTTGTTTGCGCCAGCGAGGCATCTTTGGGAAGTTCGATGCCAAGCAAAAATTCCCCGCGCTCGCCGGTGTCGAAGAAGGCATTTCCGATAAAACCTTTTGTCAGCAACAGAAATGAACCGAAGAACAAACCGGTAGCGATGAGCAGGGTGGCTATTTTAGTTTTTGTGCTGCGCAAAGCCCAGCCGAGCGCACTCACAAAACCGTCGGAGAGCCATTCGATGAATTTTTCAAAATGCAAAACGACGCGCCCCGCGAAGTTTTTTCCCTGAAAACGATACGCCTTCGCAAAACGCGAGGTCAGCCACGGGACGAGCGTGAACGAAACGAACAGCGACATGAGCGTGGAGGTCAGCACCGTCATACAAAACTGCCGCAGCAGATTGGGTACCATACCGACCTGAAAAATGATGGGCAGAAAAATTACCACGTCCACCAGCGTGATGCTGATGGCGGTAAAACCAATTTCCATACGCCCGTCGTAGGAGGCCTGTACACGGTTTTTGCCCATTTCCAAATGCCGGTATATGTTCTCGATGACCACGATGGCGTCGTCCACGAGGATGCCGATGGCAAGCGAGAGGCCGAGCAGCGAGAGCAGGTTGAGCGAGTAGCCAAACAACTTCATCATCACAAAAGTGCTGACAATGGACGTGGGGATGGACACCAGTACGATGAGAGCGTTGCGGAGGCTGTGCAAGAACAAAAGCATGACCAACGCCACGAGCAAAACGGCAAGAAACAGGTCATAAATGACGGCGTCGGTGGCTGCCTTGGTGAAGGTACTGCTGTTGGCAACTACTTGAAAACGAAGCCCTTGTTGCGCGTAGGTCTGTTCGAGGGTTTTGATTTTCTCCAGCACCAGATTCGCCATGTCCACCGCGTTGGCATCGCCCTGCTTGCGGATGACGAGGCCGACGGCAGGCAACCCGTCGGTGCGGCAGATGACTTCTTGGTCGCGCACGCCATCTTGAATTTCGGCGATGTCTTTCAAAAAAATGGACGAACCAAAACGGCTGCGCCCCACCACGAGATTCCGAATATCGTCGAGCGAAAGAAATTTACCGGCCAACCGGATACGCAATTGACCCTCGGTACCAGTGACTTTCCCGGTTGGGAAATCGAGATTGGCCGCCTGCACGGCTTGGGCGACTTGCAGCAGCGAAAGGCCGTATTGCTCGAGGCGTTGGGAAGAAATATTGATTTTGATTTCGCGCTCTTCGCCGCCGAGGATGCTCACCTGCGCCACACCTTTGATTTGGGCGATTTCGGGCACGACGCGGTTTTTGACCAAATCATAAAATGCTGTGCCAGTAAGATTTCCTGCTACTGCGAGCCGCACGACGGGCAGTTCGTCGAGGGCAAATTTGTTGATGACAGGGGTGCGCACTTCTTTCGGGAAAAGCACCTGAATCTGGTTGATTTTCCGCTGCATTTCCTGCACCGACTGGTCAATGTCCGCATCTTGGTTGAGTTCGACGCTGATAAACGATGAGTTTTCCTGCGAGCCGACTTGTATTTGGTCAATACCTTCGAGCGATGAAATGGCGTCCTCAATGGGTTTGCTCACCGTGTTTTCCACCTCGCTCGGCGACGCGCCCGGGTAAATGGTGATGATGGTGACCACCGGCGGGCTAAACTTGGGCACCATCTCGATGGGCAGGCTGAAATAACTCGCCACGCCCATGAAAGTCAGCACGGCAAAAACCACGATGATGAGCGAAGGGCGGCGGATGGAGAGTGCGGTGATGTTCACGGTGGACGGTGGGCCGTTTTTGAGGGCGAAGGTAAGAAGGCGTGCGTCAACTTTGCCCTGGAAGCAATTGAGCATGAAACATTCGGGAGGTAGTCAGAAAATTTTCTGACATACTTGGGTTTTTCTTATTGATTTTCAATGCCCTGTTTTTATCAACGTAAAAATACGTCAATTAGCCAAAAAAATAGTTGCACGACCAAAAAAGCCGTTTTACCTTTGTGGCGTTCAAATTTTTGAAAAACACTTTATGCAAAAACTGACCAAAGCGGAAGAAGATGTGATGCACCTCGTTTGGGAAATCGGGCGCGGCACTGTGAGCGATTTGCTGGAAAAATTTGAGGGCGAAAAGCCACCGCACAGCACTGTGTCGAGTGTGGTGCGTATTTTAGAAAAAAAAGGATTCGTGGGGCACAAGGCTTACGGCAAAACGCACGAGTATTTCCCGCTTATCAGCAAAGAAGATTATGGCCGCCGCTCGCTCGGCGACGTGCTACGCAACTACTTCGACGGCTCAGTGTCGAGGCTCGTGTCGCACTTGGCGGAGGAGAAAAAATTGAGCAAAACGGAGGTAGAAGATTTGCTGAAAATACTTGACAAATAGAGTGTTATGAAAACAAATATCGTGGCATTGCTCATCATGTTGGGAAGCAGCCAACTCGTAGCTCAACAGGTGCCTGACACGGCCTACCATTTTGCCATCGCAAACCCTCGCTACGAAACGGGCAAAGGCAGCACCGTGCTGGTGGACGCCGCGCACAACAACTTCCATACGCTCGACAACCGATACGCCCCTTTCGGGAAGTTGCTGCAAAACGACGGCTATCGGCTGGCCTCCAATGCTCAGCTTGTCACCCCAGAGGTGCTGGGCGAATGCCGGATTTTTGTGATTTCCAACCCGCTGGACAGTTCCAATTTGGGGGCATGGCAATTGCCCAATCCCTCCGCATTTAGCCAAAATGAAATCACGGCCATGAATGAATGGGTGAAAAACGGGGGAAGACTTTTGCTCATCGCCGACCACATGCCATTTGCAGGTGCGGCGCAGGAATTGGCGCAATCTTTTGGTTTTGAGTTTTTTAATTGCTTCGCAATGGACAATCGCCGCCGGAATTTGGAAAGATTTTACAGGGGCAACCAATCACTTTTAGAAAATGAAATCACGCACGGCGTGGACACAGTCGTCACTTTTACCGGCAGTGCGTTCAGAATCCCACACGGCGCGATGCCCATACTTGCACTGAAAAACTACACGATTTCTTCGCCGCGCGTGGCGTGGCAGTTTGAGGAAAATACGCCCACCGTTTCGGGCGACGGCTTTTTTCAGGGTGCCTATATGCAATACGGCAAAGGCAAAATCGTGGTGATGGGTGAGGCCGCCATGTTCTCGGCACAATTGGCCGGCCCCAACCGAAGCCCTGTCGGCTTCAACCGACCCGAAGCCCGGCAAAACAACCAATTGTTGCTCAACATCATTCACTGGCTCGACCAATAAACATGATTTCGTTCCTGCTGACATTGACGATTTGTTGGGGCTTTTTTGCCCTGCTCTATACCCTGCTGCTGCGGCAGGAGACATTTTTCCGCGCCAATCGCGCCTACTTGCTCGGCACGGCGGCGTTGGGAGTTTTGCTCGCATTGCCCATTGATTGGCTGTCGGTTTGGCAGATTGAGACTGCTGTGTCCGCAGTTGTTTTGCCCGCCGTCACGGTCGGCTTGCTACAGGCAGAAGCAGTAGCCCAGACATGGCACTGGCTTGATTATCTGTGGATTGTCTATTGTTTTGGCGCAGGACTGGCCTTGCTGCGCATGTTGTGGGGATTGTCCAAAATAATGCAAATGGCGGCTCGGGGAGATAAAGAGCAACTGCCCGACGGCTGTATCGTGGTGAAAACGACGGAAGCAAAAACGCCTTTTTCGTTTTTCAAATGGGTGTTTGTGCCAAAACCTGAGGCACAACTTTCGGAAAATTACGCGAACGATGCCATGCTTGCCCACGAACGCGCCCATGCACACGATTGGCACAGCGCGGATGTGCTTTTGGCAGAAATGCTGTGCGTCGTGTTTTGGTTTCACCCGCTGGCGCATTGGTACCGGCGCAGTTTGCGCACGGTGCATGAATATTTGGCCGATGCAGAGGCATCGCGCCGCACCGACAAGAAACAATATGGCCTGTTGTTGATACGGCAAGCACAATCCGGAGTGTCGCTTGCTTTTGTGAACCACTTTTTTCAATCACCACTCAAACAACGACTTATCATGCTGACACAAAATGCGTCGCCCGCACTCCGGGCATGGAAATACGGGCTAACACTCCCCATTTTCACGTTGCTCTTTTTGTTTGCCTGCCAAAAAACGGCTACGGAACAACCCGACCAAACTGCTGTAGAACAAGCCACTTCCGACCGGGCTGCGACGGGAAAGGATGTTTTTGAACTATTTGACGTGAAACAACCACCCCAATTTCCCGGAGGGCAGGCGGCCTTGGGAAAATTTTTGTCCGAAAATATTCAATATCCAGAGGCCGCCAAAAATGAATCGGCCGAGGGGATGGTGGCAATCGTGTTTGTCGTGGACGAAAACGGCAAAATAATCGAGGCGGAAGGCGTGAAAACGGAACAACACGGCTGGCGACAAGATTTTCAAGACGAAGCCATTCGTGTCGTCAAATCCATGCCCAATTGGGAACCGGCCATCAAAAACGGCAAACCCGTGAAAGTAAAGTTCACATTGCCCATCAAGTTCAAACTCAAGTAAGCACCCATTTTTCCCCGATTTTTATTTTTCTCAAAAAACCTTCTCGCGCTGGCACATTCGCCGGGGCTGAGGATTTATTTGTCCACCCAAGATGCGCACATCATTTTGCGCGCTGCTCTAATTTTTTCACAATCAAACATTTAAGTTATGAAAATCAAGTTGCTTTCTTGGCTGCTCGGTGCAGCCTTTTCCCTGCTTGCGGCCATGCCGCTATCCGCCCAAAAAACAGCCTCACCGCCAGAAAAAATGCCGGAGTATCCCGGTGGTTTGGAGGCGTTGGCGAAATACATGACGACAAACGTCCAGTATCCCGAAGCTGCCAAAAAGGAAAATGCCGAGGGTATGATTATCGTGAAATTCACGGTGGAAAAAGACGGCACGTTGTCGGGCATCCACACCGTCAATGAAGGCGCAGCGCAACGCCCCGACATGGTGCTCGAGGCCGTCCGTGTGGTGAAAGGAATGCCAAAATGGGCACCCGCCCAAGACAAAGGGAAGCCAGTAAAATGCGAAATGGCGCTGCCCGTAAAGTTCAAATTGGGCAAGCCATGAGCAAAAGTTGATGCGAAGACGATGGGGGTTGGTCGTTATCGGTCAACCCCCATCAATCTTATTCATCATCGCAGCGCCGGTAAAATCCTACCGTCGGAGACCATTGCCCTTCTTTATAGTAAAACTTGTAGCGCGGTGCCACCGCCACCAGCCGTGTGTAGAGCAGGCCGTCGTCGTCTTGCCAGTAAAATTCCACAACCAATTGCATATCAATAATATTCTCCGGCATCAACTCTGTGTGGAACACCTCGACGTGCTCGACGTAAGTCTCTGGGTCGAAAGTGCTGACCGAATCTGTACAGGAAAAAAGGCAAGCGCGTTTGTCAGCCGGAAGAGGCTCCTCGTCAGTTGGGCTGGTGTAGAGAAAAACCGATGTGTCGGCCATGATGCGGTCAAAAAAACGCTCCATGATGGGGCCTGTTTCGTCTTTTACGATTTGAAAGTCGCTGATGCGCGGGCTGGCATCGTTGGTCACATAACGAATTCCCCACGTCACATCGGGCCGTTGGAGCAAAGTGTCCGGCTCGAACACCTCCGTTTCAGGCACTTTCAGCCAAAAACGCGGCGCCTCGCTTCCAGTGAATGGCGCCACTGCCAATGTATGCGCCGTGAACAAGGCCTGCTCGTCGTTGTACGTCAATAGTAGGCGCACCTTCACGAAACGGGCTTCGTACGGGAACGGCCTTGTGTCGTAAGCCAGTTGTACTTTTTCTTCGTACGTCGCTTGGTCGAATGTGACAATCGTATCCGGTCCGCTGATGATGTAAAACAATTCTTCGGGGTCAATCGGCTTGGTGAGCTCGGCGTTGGAATATGCCTCCCAATCGCCGTTTTCGGCAATTTCCCAAAGTTTCGCGTTTAACGAATGACCCAGATAGCCCAACAAGCCATTGTCGAGCGCAGAGAGTTTCAACACCGCCATGGCAGCGGTGCGGTCTTCATTGATAGAAAACTCCAAAGGGTCGGCGGGCAAAGTAAGTTCGATTTCGGCAGCCCAATTCACGGATGGGTCTTCGAGGATTTGTTCGGTTTGGGCAAAAAGCGGGGATGCCAAAAAAAGCGAAACGTGTAGTAAAAAACTTTTCATGGCTCAAAAAACGGTTTTTGGCAAAAACCATTTTAAAGCAAGGGCGATGAATTTTCGGGGCCGCAAAATTCGCAGCAGCAAATGCCTGTTTTAATTGGCTCTGTTGCAATTCAAGATTATCTCCCGCCGCGCCAGGGCTGGCTTTTCCATCACCGAGAAGAACTCTCCGAGATAGGCGCTCATCTGTTTTTTCGTGTTTTTCTCCAGCACGGCAGACTGTTCGACGTGTTCCAACAAGGCTTGCTTTTTGGACAAAAAGGAATCGAATACCTTTTGGTAATGTTCAACACTGCGGCAGGGCCCCATGAAGTAGCGCTCCTTCACTGTTTGGATGGGGATTTCGGGACTTGGCGCGGCGTAGTTGGTACCCACCAAACCGCAATAGTCAAAATCGTAAGGGATGGGAGCGGCCTTACTACGGTCAGAGAAATAGATGACTTTGACGTTGTGGCGCACACGAACGCTCCAGTCGGTGTTGCCAATCATGTATTGAAATAGGCTCGCCCGGTCGTAGGCGGTCGTGTCCATTATTTTTATGCTCACGACTTTGGGCTTGAGCGGCCTACCGCCAAGCCGAGCGGCCAGTTCTTTTTCGTTTTCAATAAAGAAGGCGAAACTTTCTACCGGGCTGTTTTTCTTGTCGGGGCTGGTCAGTTTGACGTTGGCTTGTTTTACCCGAAAACTCTCGTCGGTAAGCAGATTGTACAGTTGGTACACCACAAATTCTTTTCGCACCCAATCCTCGTTTTGTTCCGTTTTGTGGCAGCTGGTCACGAGTTTGAGTTCGTTGATATCCGCGAGGCTATCATTGGCGGTTTCATCCGCATAAAACTTGATTTTTATCGGCGGAAAATCACAGGTTTTCTTGCGCATGTTGCCGCGGGCTGCCACCTGGACATTGAGCCGGAACACCGTGCTATCGCCTTGCAACACCTGAAAAATACCGGGCTGCCAAGACTCGTCCTTTTTGTCACTTTTCAATTGCTTGAGGTCGGTCTCAATGATGATATTGAGGGGGTCGAACCGTTGGAGCGTTTGGAAAATACTTTCATTGCCGTTTTGCGCTGAGGCAAAAAAGGGAGCGGAGAGAAAAAGCCCCCAAAGTAGGAGGGCGGAAGGAGAAGGTCGCATTGTTTCCGATATGGTTAGACAGTGAAAAAGAAAATATTGTCGCAGCAACGGTTGACACGATGTTGGCCAAATAGGTTGCAAAACACGGCACACGCAGGTTGCGATGTGGGCTTTGTGGGCGATAATTTTACCTTAATTCACCGAAAAAGCGGGGGCAAACGGATTCGCTGCGTTGTAGAACGTCAGTTCGCTGATGCGCACTTTCATGTATCGGGTAAGAGGCAGTGTCTGAATGAGTTGCATCAACTCGGACTCAGAGCGGACAGAGAACACCGCCCATAGTTTCGAGTTCTCGAGGGAAAGCGCGTAATTGAGTATTTTTCCTTCGCCAAGCAGCCGGTTGACGGCGGCACGCTGATGTGGGATGCGGCTGACAAATTCTTCCGGCAAATCCTGAGGCATGGTAAAATCAACCATGTACTGGGTTAGACTGGCTTCCATGTATGTCTGATTATGTGCAAATAAAGTGATGTGGGGTCAGGAAACTGGCTTGAAAATGCGCCGGACAAATATAATTGAAAAATATGTCTGGAGCGCCCCTTCTTTTCAAACATCCTTTCTGCAGATGTTCAAAAACCGTGCAAAGTTTCCAAAATATTTCCCGAACCTGTCATAGCGTCAGGCACATTTAACAAAAAGATGACTCGCTCCGCACATTGCATAAAAAAAGCGACGGGATGGCGTGGAGCCATCCCGTCGCTGGTATCGTTTTGTACGAGCAGAAGGTATCAATAGTTGATACCCAATGCTTTCAATGTCTCAAAGTCGAGGTTGCCCACTGGCAAGCCTTTGTCTTTTTGGAATTTGGTGAGCGCTGCTTTGGTGCGGGTACCCATCACGTTGTCGGTGGGGCCTGGTTCGTAGCCTGCTTTCACCAATGCCTCTTGAATTTGGCGAACGGTATAGCCGGTCACTTTGTCGCCGCAGAGCACTTCGCGCCATTCGGTAAAGCCACCGGGCTTCACGAGACGGCGCTTGGTGACGGTGGTGTATTCAGCCGGGATGGGCTCAGTGCGTGTAGCGGCGGCGGCTTTCACCGTTTTCACGTTCACGGCTTTGTATTCAGCCGGGATAACTTCCTCGCGGGTAGTAGCAGGCGCTTTCAGCACTTGCTTGGTCACAGTGGCGTATTCAGCCGGGATTTCCTCCTCGCGGACGGTAGCAGGCGTTTTCAGCACCTGTTTTTTCACGGTTGCATACTCAGCTGGGATGATTTCTTCGCGGGTAGTGGCAGGAGTTTTCACTTTGCGCACGGTCATCGTTTTGTATTCAGCGGGGATGACTTCCTCGCGGGTAGTGGCGGGAGTTTTCACTTTGCGCACGGTGCGGGTACCCATTTTAGCCGGGATTTGAACGACTTTTGTGCAACCAGCATCAGCTACACCGGAGCCGTCGCAACCTTTGTTAACGCGCTTCGTGATAGTCTGATATTCGGCGGGCACTTCCACCAAACACCACACGAGACAATCGTCGGGATTGGCGCTGAGGCAGCTGGCATCGGCTTTTTTCTTCACCCATTTGGTGGATGCCGGTTTTACTTCTACGCGCTCGGTGACGGTTTCGTACTTTGGTTGGAGCACTTCGTTTCTTGTAGAAGCGGCTTCAATTTCATACTGCTCTGTCACAGTCTCGTACACTGCAGGCACTTCCACAAGACGCTTGCCTTCTGGCTTTATCATCACCTTTTCAGTGACGGTTTCGTACTCGGCAGGCACAGTGATGAGGCGCTTGCTTTCTGGCTTGATGACCACACGCTCTTCCACCGTTTCGTACTGAGCAGGGACTGCTACGAGACGTTTGCTGGGTGCTTTGATTTCCACGCGCTCGGTGACAGTCTCGTATTGAGCTGGCACGGTGATGATGCGCTTGCTCTCGGCTTTCACCATTTGCTGCAGTGTCTTGGTTTCGTACTCGGCAGGCACTGCGATGGTGCGGGTGCTGGCGGGTTTCACGACGACCTGCTCGGTAGTAGTTTCGTATTGGTCGGGGATGTGGCATTTAGCGTAGCATTTGCCGGGCTGTGCGTTGGGCGGTGCATCGCCCGGTTGTGCGTTGGCGGCGAAGGCTATGCCCAAAAAGAGAGGAAATAAGAATTTTAATTTTCCCATAACTGGATCGGATTGTGGTTTAACATGAATGTTTGAAATTGGACAATTCGTTTCTTGCATGATGGATTTTGGGCAAAAGTAATTGAACCACCCTGAAACAGGGTAGTCTGTTTGTGAAATTTTCAAGTATTTTATTGGTTGTCACAACAGTCCTTTCGGATAACAAATGAAGTGTTTTGTAACTACCTGTGTGTAAAGAGGCACATCGGAACACTCGCTGATTGGGCGGACGTTGCCGTTCTTGAATAAAATTTTAATTTGCTCATCTACATCGTCATAAGCACGATTGCTCTCCGAACCCGTGTAGACAAAATGTTCCAAAACCGCTTGTTCCCCATAAGTACGCTCAACACGTCGGCGAATATCGTTGAGGTGGTCGGCCACAACGGGTTCACTGTGCCACTCAAGGCGAAAAAGCCGCCGGTCAAGTAGGCCTTTTGACAAAAATGAGAGGGTGTAATCTTCGGCTTCCGACCAATATTTAACGGCTGCTGTGATATCGTTATCATCGAGGAGGGCGAAATGGGAGAGCAGTTCTTTGGGTTCGATTCGCTCTCTTTCCTTCCGATACAGAAACCATGCCAGATGGCGGGGGGCTTCCAATTGCACATTTTCGAGTGCCAGTTCGCGGGCGCGGAGCAGCGTATGAATCAACATTTGCTCGGCAGCCACGCCCGTTTTGTGCAGATATACTTGCCAGTACATCAGCCGCCGTGCCATGAGGAATTTCTCGATGCTGTAAATTCCTTTTTCTTCTACCACCAACTCGCCGTCGTACACGGCCAACATCTTGATAATGCGGTCGTAGCCGATGACACCTTCGCTCACGCCCGTAAAAAAGCTATCGCGGTTTAGGTAGTCCATTCTGTCCATATCCAACTGGCCGGACACGAGTTGGTGCAGGAATTTTTTAGCATAATTGTTTTGAAAAATCTCGATCGCCAACGCCAATCTCCCGTCGAATTGGCGGTTCAATTCTTCCATGAACAGGCTCGAAATGTCCTCGTGGTGCATATCCACCAGCGTGTGTTCCAGCGCGTGGGAAAACGGGCCATGCCCGATGTCGTGCAGCAGTATCGCGGCATTTGCGGCTTCGGCCTCTTCATCGGAAATGTCTGCGCCTTTGGAGCGCAACGTTTCGATGGCCTCCTGCATCAGGTGCAAGGCTCCTAAGGCGTGGTGAAAACGGGTGTGCAGCGCACCGGGGTAAACATAAGGCGCGAGACCCAACTGCCGGATTCTCCTAAGCCGTTGAAAATAAGGATGGTCAATCAAATCCAGCAGCAAGCCGTGGGGAACGGACACAAAACCATAGACGGGGTCGTTGAAGATTTTTTTCCGGCTGTTCATTGTTACGGCTTGGTTTCGCAAAGGTGGCAATTCAACCGAGAGCCGACAAAATTGTTTTTCACAAACAAAAATAACCGCTCGCGGGCGGCGTTCCCTCGTTGTCAACCTGCTTCCAAAGTCAGCGAAACCAGCGACTTTGGAAGTTTTTATTTGTTAAAATTCACACCTTTGCAACGCGACAACAGCGCGAATAAAACCTATGGACAAAATCAAAATTCTCTGGGCCGACGACGAGATTGATATGCTCAAGCCCCACCTGATGTTCCTCCAAACAAAAGGCTACGACGTGGTGACGGCCTCAAATGGCCACGATGCCGTGGAGATTTACCTCGAACAAAGCAACGAAATTGACGTGGTGTTCCTCGACGAATCCATGCCCGGCCTCACTGGGCTCGAGACTTTGCCCAAAATCAAGGAAATAAACCCCGCCGTACCGGTGGTGATGATCACGAAAAACGAAGCCGAACACGTGATGGAAGAAGCCATTGGCTCTCAAATTTCCGACTACCTCATCAAACCGGTAAACCCCAACCAAATCCTGCTGACGCTCAAAAAGATCATTGACAATAAACGGCTCGTGCGCGAAAAAACGGCGATGGACTACCAGCAGGAGTTCCGTCAAATTTTCATGCAAATCACCGGCGGCCTCGACCATGTGGAATGGGTGGATGCCTACAAACGCATCGTCAACTGGGAGCTCCGCCTCGATGCCAACCAAGCCGAGGTGGGCGACATCCTGGCCCAGCAAAAGCAGCAAGCAAACGTCGAGTTCTCAAAATACGTCACCAAAAACTACTTCGACTGGGTGGACAAAAACAAAGAAGTCGGCCCCGTGATGTCGCACTCCATGATGCGTAAGCACATTCTGCCACATATCGGCAAGGGCGCACCCACCATCATGCTGCTGCTCGACAACTTGCGCTTCGACCAGTGGAAAGTCATAGAGCCTTTTCTCAACGAGCAATTCCGAACAGAAAACGAGAGCTATTTTTTCAGCATCCTGCCCACCGCGACACAGTATAGCCGCAACTCCATTTTCGCCGGCATGATGCCCGCCGATATCGAATTGGCGTTCCCCGACAAATGGAAAAACGACATAGACGAGGGCGGCAAAAACTTGGCAGAGGATTTCTTTTTGGAAAAACAACTTGACCGTGTGTTCCGCAAAGGCGTGAAATGGGACTATTTCAAAGTCACCAATGTCAATCACGGCAAGGAGCTCAACGACAACATCCTCAACTACTTGAACAATGACTTGACGGTCATCGTGTACAACTTCATTGATATGCTCTCGCACGCACGCACAGAGATGGAGGTGCTGAAAGAACTCGCCGGCGACGAACGCGCCTACCGCTCGCTCACCCGCTCGTGGTTTCTCCACTCGCCGCTCTGGACGGCGCTGCAAAAACTCCGCGACCGCGACGTGCAACTCTTTGTCACCACCGACCACGGCACCATCCGGGTGCAAAGCCCCTCAAAAGTGGTCGGCGACCGCGAGACGACCACCAACCTGCGCTACAAAGTGGGCCGCAACCTCCAATACGAGCGCCGCGACGTGCTCGAAGTCCGCGACCCAAAACAGGCCGGTCTCCCCCGCCCCAACCTCAGCAGCACGTTCATATTCGCCAAAGAGGATTATTTTTTCCTCTACCCGAACAACTACAACCACTTCCACAATTATTACAAAAACACCTTCCAGCACGGGGGCATCAGTTTGGAAGAAATGATTTGCCCGGTGGTGCGGATGCGGTCAAAATGAGCGAAAACATGAAACCTCATTTTTTCTTCTCACTCTCGGTTCTTTCTTTTTCTTTTATACTCTGTGCTTTTCAAACCAAAGAGCAACGTGAAAAACCTGTCTTTGAAAAAAACGGATTTGAGGAATCGAGTTCTTTTTACGACAGCCTTTTTGCTAAAAACCCGAAATACACCTCCGACGGCTTCGATTTCCCGGTGGGCAAACCCGATGCAAAAGGCTACTACAACGCCCAGCCATTTATGAAAAACACCCACTTGGGCGACGACTGGAACGGGCGCGGCGGCGGCAACACAGATTTGGGCGACCCAGTTTATGCGATTGCCAATGGGTATGTGAGTGAAGCAACCGATGTGGGCGGCGGCTGGGGATATGTGATCCGAGTCGTGCACAAAACCAAAGGCACGAAGTGGAAATACGTCGAATCCCTCTATGCTCACTTCGACAAGATAGCGGTCAAAAAAGGCGATTTTGTAGTGCGCGGCGCAAAAATCGGCACTGTCGGCAACAACAAAGGAATGTACTGGGCGCACCTTCATCTGGAACTTCGGCACACGCCCGATCTTCCGTTGGGCGGCGGATATTCGAGTGACACAACGGGATATTTAGACCCGACATATTTCATTCGGAAGAATAGACCTAAACATTGAGCCCCCTAAAAGCGAACGTGATATGAAATCAATCTCGTTGTCATTTTTTTGGTTTTTCGCTTTCGCAGTTGCCGATGCCCAACAGGCAAAACCCGCCTCCGGCACCGTCCAACGTTTTGAAAATTTCGCTTCTAAATTCGTTGATCCGCGCCATGTGGACGTTTGGCTACCAGACAGTTACGATGCCAAAAAGAAATACGCCGTGCTGTATATGCACGACGGGCAAATGCTCTACGATTCCAACATGACTTGGAACAAGCAGGAGTGGGGCGTGGACGAAACAGCCGGGCGCTTGATGGCGGAAGGCAAAATCCGCGACTGCATCGTGGTGGGCATTTGGAACAACGGCAAAAAACGCCACAGCGAGTATTTCCCGCAAAAGCCTTTTGAATCGCTCGCGCCAGCACAGCGCGATTCGCTGATGCAAGAAGCCAGAAGTGCCAACAACGGCCTTTTCGCCGATAAAATCCAGTCGGACAATTACCTCAAATTCCTTGTCACCGAACTCAAACCTTTCATTGACAGCCGTTTTCCCACCAAAAAAGACAGGAAAAATACTTTCATCGCCGGCTCCAGCATGGGCGGCCTGATTTCCATGTACGCCATTTGCGAGTACCCGGAAGTGTTCGGCGGCGCGGCTTGCATCTCGACACATTGGCCTGGCACATTTCGGGCGGAGAACAACCCCGTGCCAGCCGCTTTTTTGCAATACCTGAAAGCCCATTTGCCATCGCCGAAAAAACACAAAATTTACTTCGACTGCGGCACGGCGGGGCTGGATGCGATGTACCCACCATTTCAAAAACAAGCCGACGACATCATGCGCTCGAAAGGTTTTTCTTCCAAAAACTGGCTCACCCGCATTTTTGAAGGCAAAGACCATTCGGAACGGGCATGGCGCGAACGGCTGGATATTCCACTCGTATTTTTGCTGAAAAAATAAAAATGCTATGAAACACACCGTCTCCAACATCGCGCAATTTGAAATTTCCAAAGGCTTCACCGCCCGCATGATTCACACCGACAACCTGACGCTCGCTTACGTGGACGTGGACGAAGGCGCCGATTTGCAGGAACACGCGCACATCCACGAACAGGTGCTCAATATGCTCGAAGGCCGTTTTGAATTGACGGTCAACGGAGTGCCGCACGTGTTGCAAGCGGGCGATGTGTTCGCCATTCCGTCCAACGTACCGCACTCGGGCAGGGGTTTGACAAAATGTCGGATTTTAGATGTGTTCAACCCCGTCCGGGAGGATTTTCGGAGCGGAAATGTGGCGTATGCGAAGCGGTGATTGTACTTTTGTCAGCACAAAAAAATTATTGAGCCATGCCAATCGCTAAACCTTTCAACCTCCAAAAATGGATTGACGAAAACCGCCACCTGCTCAAGCCCCCCGTCGGCAACAAGCAGATTTACATTGACAACGAGGACTTTATCGTCATGATCGTCGGCGGGCCGAATGGCCGCAAGGACTACCACTGGGAAGAAGGCGAAGAACTTTTTTACCAATTGGAAGGCGACGTTCAGGTAAAAATCATCAACGAAGACGGCAAGCCAGAAACGATTGACATCCGCGAGGGCGAGATGTTTCTGCTGCCGCCGCGCATCCCGCATTCGCCGCAACGACCGGCCAACACCGTCGGCCTTGTGCTGGAGCGACGCCGCCACGAAGGCGAAATTGACAAATTGCTGTGGTTCTGCGAAAATTGTGGTGCACCGCTCCACGAGGCGGGTTTTCCGCTCAAAGACATCGGCACTCAAATCAAAGAAGCCATCGGCGAATACAAGGAAAACCTCGAAGCCCGCACCTGCAAAAAATGCGGAACGGTGATGGAAATGTGAGATAGCGGGAGGTTAAGAACGTGAGAGCCAGCAATGCTCGCCTTCTTACCCGCTCGCTATCTCATCTTCTCACACCGTTCACTTTCTCACATCCGGCATGTCCGTCGAACTACTCTCCCGCCTCCAATTCGCCTTCACCATCGCGTTCCATTATTTGTACCCGCCGCTGAGCATCGGATTGGGCGTAGTACTTGTGTTGCTCGAAGGCCAATACCTGCGCACGGGCGACAAAGTGTGGGAACAACTCACGCGGTTTTGGATAAAAATCTTCGCGCTCATCTTTGGCATCGGCGTGGCGACGGGCATCGTGATGGAATTTGAATTCGGCACCAACTGGGCGACTTACTCGCGTTATGTGGGCGATATTTTCGGCTCGGCACTGGCGGCGGAAGGCATTTTTGCGTTCGCGTTGGAATCGGGTTTTCTCGGCATTCTCATTTTTGGCTGGAACCGCGTCAGTCCGCGCGTGCATTTTTTCTCGACCGTCATGGTCGCGCTCGGCTCCATGTTTTCGGCCATCTGGATTGTGGTCGCCAATTCTTGGATGCAAACGCCGACGGGTTATCGCATTGAAGGTGATGGGCTTAGAGCCAGGGCCGTCGTGACGGATTTTTGGGAAATGGTATTCAACCCTTCGTCGGTGGACAGACTGACGCACGTTATTTTGGGAGCGTTTTTGGCCGGGGCTTTTCTTGTGATGAGCGTCCACGCCTGGTACATTCTGAAAGGTCGTTTTGTGGAAGCCTCCAAAAAAGCCTTCCGTGTGGCGCTGCTCGTGGCGACAGTGGCGGCGGTGGCGCAGTTGTTCAGCGGCCACAGTTCTGCGAAGGTAGTGGCCGAACACCAGCCTGCCAAACTCGCCGCGTTCGAGGGGCATTATGACTCGCTGGCGGTGGGCGATTTGTATCTTTTTGGATATACAAATCCCAAAACACAGGAGACGAAAGGTGTGGCGATTCCAGGTTTCCTTTCCTATCTGATTTACGAAGATTTTGAAAAACCCGTCCTCGGCCTGAACGCTTTTCCGCCTGAAAATCGCCCGAAACAGGTCAATTTTGTATTCCAAACCTATCATCTCATGGTCGCCATCGGCATGGCGCTGATTGGGCTGACGCTGCTGGCTACATTCCTGCTCTGGCGGGGCAAACTCTTTCAGCAACAATGGCTGATGCGGATTTTTGTGCTGGCTGTGCTCCTCCCGCAAATTGCCAATCAAGTCGGTTGGTATTCGGCGGAAGTAGGTCGCCAGCCCTGGGTGGTTTATGGTTTATTGCGCACTTCGGATGCGCTTTCAAAAGCAGTGTCAGCCGAGCAGGTTTGGTTTTCGCTGATTCTGTTCACGTTCGTGTACACGCTGCTGTTTGCCCTTTTTATTTATTTGCTGAACAAAAAAGTCCAGCATGGGCCGGAAGTGGATGAAGAGAATGTTGAGGTGCCGGAGTATTCGAAGCGATTTCGGTAATGACCTCAATGACAAAAATGACGATTTTATGCAAACTATCCTCGGTCTTGACCTCCCCACTTGGTGGTTCCTTGTCGTCGGCGCGGTGTTCACCGGCTACGCCATCCTCGACGGCTTCGATTTGGGTGCGGGCGCGTTGCACCTGTTTTTCCGGAAAGAAGAAAGCCGCCGCATCGCGTTGAACGCCATCGGCCCTGTGTGGGACGGCAACGAAGTGTGGCTCGTCATCGGCGGAGGGGCTTTGTTCGCGGGATTCCCGGAAGCGTACGCGACGGTTTTTTCGGCGTTTTACGTGCCGTTTATGCTGTTCGTGGTGGCGCTGATTTTCCGGGCCATCAGTATCGAGTTTCGCAGCAAGGAGCCGATGCGCTGGTGGCGGCTGACCTGGGACATCAGTTACTGCGTATCGAGCATTTTGATTGCGGGCATTCTCGGCATTTTGCTCGGCAACCTGATCCGAGGCATCGCTATCGGGCCGGATTTTGAGTTTCAGGGCAGCACTTGGGATTTTTTCAACCCATATTCTTTGCTCACGGCGCTGACGGTGATTGCGCTGTTTGCCATGCACGGCGCGATTTATTTGACCATGAAAACAGAAAATCGCCTGCACACGAAATTGATGGTTTTGGTAAAAAACACGAGCCGTTTTTTTGTCATCTGCTTCGTGACTTTGACGATGGCGACGCTCATTTACATTCCCGAAATGGCCGACAAATTCCGGCACCATCCCGAATTTTTTGCGGTGCCAGCCTTAACAATGCTCGCCGCTATCGGTATCCGCCGCTGGGCAGAAAAAGGCATTTATTGGCGGGCATTTCTTTTTTCTGGGCTGACTTCGGCGCTGCTATTGGTCTTGGTCGCCATCGGGTTGTTTCCCGTGCTCGTGCCGTCGAGCCTCCATCCAGACTGGGATTTGACGATTCACAAAGCCGCCAGTTCCGATCCTTCTTTGAAAAATATGCTGCTCATTGCAGCCATCGGGGTGCCGATTGTGGCGACGTACACGATTTTCGTTTTTTGGACTTTCCGTGGGAAAGTCAAGTTGGATGATAGCAGTTATTGAGATTTTTGGCTCAAATACCGCCGCGCAAATCCCACCCAATCCTTCTCTTTTTCATCCACCTGCACATCCGGCGGAATGCCGATGCCGTCTATTGGTTTGCCGACGGCGACGCGACAAGAGCGCGAGGTAGGGTACGAGAGGCCAAACTTTCCGGAAGGGAAATCAACGGTGTGCAGGTTGCCGTAGTCCATGATGCCCGCCGTGTTTTGGCCGATGAGCGTGACGCGCTTGCTCTGTTTGGCGTAATAGACGAACTGCTCGCAGCTGCTGGCGCAATTGCCGTTGATGAGGATGGCTACGCGCTGCGGATAAGGTTTTACCTTTTTAAATCGCTGCGTGCCTTCGCCGCATTTGCCGACAAATTCGCCCTTTTTCCGCTTCATTTTCCGAGCGAGATGACCAAAGTAGAGGCGGTATTTTTTAGGGAAATTTTTGTCTTTCCGAAGTTTGTCATACTTCTCAATATTATCCTCGGTGGCATATATCTGGCTTCTATACCCTTTCACCGAGCCGGTATAAACATATGGCCGCAGTGGGTAAAACGTGATGTCGCTACCTCCGCCATTGTTGCGACAGTCAATAATAAGGTTGGGCGTGCGCTCCAAAAGAGCGGCGTGTGCATTCACCAAACTGTCAAGTTGGAGGCGCACGGATTCGTTCATCGTCGGCACGGTGAGTAGCAAAGTTTGGGAATCGAGTTTTGCGAGCGTAAAAATTTGTGGCTTGGCGGGTATGCTCGGTGTGCCGGGATATTGTTTGTGCCACGGCCCCAACTCCGCGAAATCCAGTTTGCCGTCACCGAATGTCGCCACAGTGCTGCGCGGCGAGTGGTCGCGCATAAAGAAGCGGGCGTTGAACTTGCCAAGTTCGAATTGTTTCAACTCAAATTTCACCTGCCCGGGTACCCACCACACACTGTCGGCTTTTAGGATGACGGCGGCGAAATCGCGTTGCGGGGTGGCGTTGCGCACCAGCGCCACGCGGTAGTTGCCTCCGGCCAATTGATAAATACCTTCCACCGGGTCGCAGCCCGGCTGGTCGAGATAAGCGCGGGCTTCTGTTTCCGTCAGCGCGATTTTTTCCCAATCTGCAAAACGGAGGCGGATTTCAGCCGGGCCGTCAGTGGCAGCGCCGGCCTTTTGGAAAAGTTGCACATGGCCGTCTCGAAACCAACGCGCCCATTCGTCCATGAGGCGGAGGCAGGTCGTGTCGGTCTGCGATTGAGCAATTTTTGTCTGAAAACCTGCGGTGTGGCGGTCAAACTCCGCTTGATTTTGCGCCGTCACTTTGTCGCGGTAGCCGGAATAGTTGCGCTCCAGTTTTTGGCGGAGCCAGTCGAATTGCTCGGTGCAGTTGCAGGGTTGGGCAGCGGAAAAGTTGGAAAAGAGGAAAACACTCAGAGCCAGAAAAATGATTCTCATGGAAAAAATTTTGTGGCAAAAGACGAGAGGAAATAGGAAAATGTTGCAATCGTATAACCTTCAAATCTTTGTTGTCTTGAAAAACCCCGCCCTGCTTCGCAAGAAACCTTATTTTTGTGTTCAAGAGAAAAATTTTTCATTATGCTGACTATCCAACAACCGCTTTCCAATATGCAATTGGAGCTTTTGAAATTATACGCGGCAGGCGTTCCAGATGCGTATTTGGGGGAAATCAAGGAAATAATAGCGCGCTATTTGTTGGCGAAAGCACGCGAAGAAGCCGGGAAAGTCTGGCAAGAAAAAGGCTACACACAAGAAACTGCTCAACAATGGGTTAGCGGCCAGTGATGTATGAAAGTCGTCCTTGATACCAATATTATTTTGGCCTCCGTGTCCCCTTTTTCAAAATACCGGGTCGTGTTTGACCACTTTGAGAAAGGCTCGTATGTGCTTTGTATCACCACTGAAATCTTGTTGGAATACGAAGAAAAACTAGCTGAAAACTTTAATGCCCAAGTAGCCGAACTTACCACTGGCGGTATTTTGTTGAAGTCAAACATCTTTCCTACCGAAGTTTTCTTCCAATGGCACCTCATCTATCCCGATGAAGATGACAACAAATTTGTTGATTGCGCAGTAGCGGCCAACGCCAATTACTTGGTGACAAACGACAAGGATTTCAACGTCCTAAAAAAAGTGCAGTTTCCCAATTTGAAAGTACTCAAAATGGATGAATTCATTGAAATTCTGAGCCATTTTTGAGATGCCCTACCCCGCAATCGTCACATTCTTCGCCTCCGTAAAAAAACGCATAGCATCCCAGCCACCCTCGCGCCCCACGCCCGACTGTTTCACCCCGCCAAACGGTGTGCGCAAATCGCGCAGCAGCCAACAGTTCACCCACACGATACCTGCCTCCAATTCGGCGGCGAAACGTTGTGCACGATTCAGGTCGTTCGTCCAAACCGTCGCGCTCAAGCCGTAGGGAACGCCGTTTGCCAAAGCCAGCGCCTCGTCGTCATTTTCAAAAGGCTGGATGGTGACGACCGGGCCAAAAATCTCCTCTTGGTTGGTGCGACATTCGATAGATAAACCCTCGATAACGGTCGGCGCAATGTACCAACCACCCGCCAGTTTTCCCGGCAGATGCACGACTTCACCGCCCGCAAGAATGCGCCCGCCTTCCTGTTTCGCCAGTTCGATGTAAGAGAGGATTTTTTCAAAATGCATTTTTGAGACAACGGCGCCGAGGCGACTTTCTGGGTCGGTCGGGTCACCGATTTTCATCTTTTTCACCCGTGCCACAAAGTCGTTTTTGAATTTCTCAAAAATTGTTTTTTCCACATAAATCCTTGAACCACAGAGACAAATTTGGCCTTGATTGCTAAACGAGGAGCGCACCGTCGTGTCCAACATTTTTTCATAATCACAATCCGCGAAAATGAGGTTGGGGTTTTTGCCGCCGAGTTCGAGCGAGAGTTTTTTGAACATCGGCGCGGCGATGCGGGCGATTTCTGCCCCGGCGCGGGTGCTGCCCGTGAAGGAAACGGCTTTGATTTTTGGGTGCCTGACGATGGCTTCTCCGGCTTTCGGGCCGAGACCATGCACGATGTTCAGCACGCCCGGCGGCATCCCGGCGGCGTTGCAGATTTCGCCCAATAAAAACGCCGTGAGCGGCGTGACTTCGGAGGGTTTGCCGACCACGCAGTTGCCCGCCGCGAGCGCGGGCGCGATTTTCCAAGTAAAAAGATAGAGCGGCAGATTCCACGGCGAAATGCAGCCGACCACGCCCAAGGGTTGGCGCAGGGTGTAGCTGACCACGCCCGGAGTATGGTGGCTTTCGGAGGAAAAATGCAGGAGCGCGGTGGCGAAAAATTTGAAATTCAGGGCGGCACGAGGAATGTCCACGGTGCTGGACGCAAAGATGGTTTTGCCAGAATCGAGGGTTTCGGCTTCGGCCAATCGCTTGATATTCTGTGTGATGCCGTCGCTCACGGCGCGGAGGATGTCGTGGCGGTGTTCGAGCGGAAGATTCGCCCAAGCGGGAAATGCCGCCGCCGCCGCCGCCACTGCTGCGTCCACATCTGCGGCGTCGGAGTCGGGTATTTTTCCAAAAATTTCGCCTGTGGCGGGGTTGTAGTTGTCGAGGTAATTGCCGTTGGCAGGCGGGAGGAATTTTCCGCCGATGTAATTTTGAATGACTTGCATGACACTAATTTGTTGGTCGTAGATGGTAATTCGGTTTACCCGCCGTAACCTTGGCGAAGGCGGGTTGTTCGTTTTCGACCTCAACCTCGTAAGGTTTTGGTCGGGTAGGTTGGTCAGAAAATAGATAGGAAAATTGAGTTTTGCCGAAAAAAACATTTTCTGCTGCGCAAACCTACCGACTTTTCCGCTCGGAATTTCAAACCTCCAAATCGCCGCTTCACCAAATCAACAATTTTCAATGATTCTTCAAATCCAAAACGTCGTAAAAACCTACGGCAACTACACCGCTGTTGACCATGTGAGTTTCGAGGTGCCCAAAGGCAGCGTGTTCGGCTTGCTCGGCCCCAACGGGGCGGGCAAAACTTCGCTCATCCGCATGATTACGACCATCACCGGCCCCGACTCGGGCACAATTTTGTTGGACGGCGAAAAACTCAACGAGCGCACCCCCGAACGCATCGGCTATATGCCCGAAGAGCGCGGCCTCTACAAAAAAATGAAAGTGGGCGAGCACCTGCTCTACCTCGCCCAACTGAAAGGGCTTTCAAAGGTGGAGGCACAGAAGCAGATTGACCATTGGCTCACTAAATTTGACATAAAAGACTGGTGGTCAAAGAAAATAGAAGACCTCTCGAAGGGGATGCAGCAGAAAATCCAATTCATCGCAACCATCGTCCACCAGCCGCCGCTGCTCATTTTGGACGAGCCGTTCACTGGCCTCGACCCCATCAATACCAGCCTTATCAAAGACGAAATCCGCCAACTCAACGAGGCCGGCACCAGCATCATTTTCAGCACCCACCGCATGGAGCAGGTGGAGGAAATGTGCGATTACATTGTGCTCATCAATCGCGGCAAAAACGTGCTGTACGGCGAGGTGCAGGCCATCAAAAACGAGTACAAACAAAACCTATACAGGGTGGAGTGGGAAGGCGATTTGCCCGCCGATTTTGGTCAACAATTTGACATCGTGAAGCAGGAAAACCACGCTGCCACGGTCAAACTGCACGACGAGAGCCAGAGCAACGACCTGCTCCGCCACTTGATTCAGAAGGGTATCCGCATCACACATTTCGAAGAAATCCTGCCCACGTTTGATGAAATTTTCATCCGAACAGTAGCCGGCGAACACCACCAAATCGCCCAATAACCAAATCACCGAATCAACATATCCACAAAAAAATGAGCAAACTTTCTCTCATAGTCCGCCGCGAATACCTCACGCGCGTCACCAAAAAATCGTTCCTCATCGGCACACTGCTCGCCCCGCTGGGCTTGTTGGTGTATATGCTCGTCATCGTCGGTCTCACCAAATATGAAAGCAGCAGTGAAATCAAAGTCGCTGTGCTCGACGAGGCCGGCATGGTGAAACAACTCCCCGACGAAAAAGGGGTGCGCTATTTGCCTTCCGGCGACAAAAACCTCGATCAACTCAAAACCGAGGTGCAAGAAAAAAAGATTGACGGCGTGCTGCGCATCCCGCCATTGGGCAATTTTCAAAAGAAAGAACACACGGTTTTTTACTATTCCGACGACAAACTCGCCCCGGAAAAAAGCCGTGCCATTGAGCGGAAAGTGGGCAAAAAAATCCGCGAATTCAAGGTTGACTCGCTCAAACTCGACCCGAAGGCGCTTGATATGCTCGACACCGAAATCGCCATTGACCCCGAAAAAGTGACCGGCACGGGCGAGGACGACAGCAAATACACCGTGGGCGTGGGGCTGGCCATCGGCGGCGTCATGGCTTTTATCATGTTTTTCATGGTGATGATGTACGGCCAGATGGTGATGCGCTCTGTGATGGAAGAAAAAACCAACCGCATCGTGGAGGTGATGATGTCGAGTGTGCGGCCATTTGATTTGATGTTGGGCAAAATACTCGGCGCAGGGGCAGTAGGCTTGACCCAAGTCTTGATTTGGGTGGTACTGAGCGGCGGCATCATGTTTCTCGTTCCCCTCATCATGGGCGGCGTTGACCCTGCGCAAATGCAGGCACCGATGACGCCCGGCGATGTCGCGATTGACCCGGAGCAAATGGAGGGCGAGGCTTTCAAATTTATGGCCGAAATGGGCAAACAAAATTGGCCGCTCATCATTTTTGCCTTCATCGTCTTTTTCCTCGGCGGCTATTTCATCTACGCGTCCTTGTTTGCTGCCATTGGCTCGGCCATGGGCGACGACATGGGCGAAGGACAGGCGTTGGTATTGCCTGTCACCATCCCGATTATTTTGGCCATTTACATCGTATTTTTTGTGGGCGTCCGCAATCCACACAACGACCTCATGGTGTTCGCGTCGTTGTTCCCGCTGTTTTCGCCCATCGTGATGCCCTTCCGAATGGCGTCCAGTCCACCTGTTTGGCAAATAGCCCTGTCGCTGATTTTGGTCGTGGCCGCCGCGTTCTTTTTTGTCTGGCTGGCAGGTCGTATTTACCGCGTGGGCATTCTGCTCTACGGCAAAAAAGTGACGCTCAAGGAAATCGGGAAGTGGATGTTTTATTCGTAACACCGACAGACTGTCGGCGTTACGGCATGGCTCTCCAATCCTCCTCTGTATCCACATCTGACAACACAGGCAGCAGGGCGCACGACTTCCCTGCTGCCTGCATTTTTTTTATCGTCCGCGCCTGCACCGTCTCCGTGCTCCATGCTATGTCGCGAAAAACGGAAGATTCTAATTCCTTCATTCCCAACAAATAATAGCCGCCATCGGGCACGGGGCCGAGCACAAAATCAGATTCATCCAATCTGTCAAAAGCAGTTTGCAGCAACGCGCCCGTCAGCTCCGGGCAGTCCGAACCGATGATGACGACCTTCATTGCTCCGGCCTCAAACGCTGTTCTGAAAGCCTGCTCCATGCGTTCGCCGAGGTCGCCCTCGCTTTGTGTTTTTTTTGAAAAATCCGCTTCCGGCCAGTCGTCGTTTTTGTCAATAAAATCGCTGTAAAAAAGCCATCGCTCGGCCTGAACGCCGAGCGCGGCAGCACGGGTTTTTTCTAATAAAACATGGTAAATCCGCAGTGCTTCCTCATCGCCCAATGTGCGGGCGAGGCGGGTTTTGACTTTGCCGAGTTGGGGATTGCGGATGAAGATGAGGAGGATGTCCATCTGCGTGTGTTGGAATAAATTTTATGCAAGCCCGCTCGTTGCGGCTACACCTTAGGCTTCCCCCTGCGCTCTCCCCTTCCTTTTGAGGGCCGTCGGTTGCCCGAGCCAAAACCGGGTTTCTTGTTCCCACCACCTCCGCGCGGTTCGCGGCGGGTGGAATCTTGCAGCGTAGCCAAATAGGTAGGCAAAGGCATCTTAGGGATTTCTTTGCCGATAAGTTGTTCGATGCGTTTGATTTTCGGCTGGTCGGCGTGAGAGATGAGCGTGATAGCGGCGCCTTT
>CAYZVM010000018.1:42877-45854 GCA_964481485.1 uncultured Saprospiraceae bacterium
CGGTTGGGGTTTAGTTTTTCGATGATGCGCGTGAGGTCGGGCATAAAACCCATGTCGAGCATACGGTCGGCCTCGTCCAGCACGAGAAAACGCAGCCGGGAGAAATCCACATAGCCCAGATTCATGTGGGCGATAAGCCTGCCGGGGGTAGCGATGATGATGTCGGTGCCGCGCGTGATGGCTTCTTTGCCTTGCGAAAAATCCTTGCCGCCGCCGCCGCCATACACGGCAATAGAAGACACGCCGGTGAAATAGGAATAGGCTTCTACGGCTTGGTCAATCTGCGCCGCCAATTCGCGGGTAGGCACGATGATAAGGGCCTGCGTGAAGTTGGATTCGCCCGATGTCATGATTTTATGGATGATGGGCAGCACAAAGGCGGCAGTTTTGCCGGTGCCGGTTTGGGCGATGCCAATGAGGTCTTTGCCCTCCAGAATCAGCGGGATGGCCTGCTCTTGGATGGGTGTGGCGGTGGTGAAATTGAGTGCGTCAATGCCGTCCAGCAGGTCGGGGTGTAGGTCAAATTCAGAAAAATCCAATCGGGTCGTATTATTTGAAAAAATGAATATTGGTGCAAAGATGGTGAATTTTGGCGTTCGGCAGACAGACGTTTCATTTATGCCCCTCCTTGCCGATACTTTGGGCATAACGTTTGCCCTCAGTACCTTTGTGGAGGCTTCCCCTTTTTTTTTCACCTGAACATTCCACAGATTCAACTGTTTACCTGACTTTTGACGCGTCCATTGTGGCGCAATGCGGCAACCTTTTTATTCTACTGAAAATCAGAAAGTTAACCGCGCCAGTATTTTGAATAACAATGGCGATATATTCTATCCGTGACTTGGAAAAACTGACGGGCATCAAGGCTCACACAATCCGTATTTGGGAACAAAGGTATGGTTTGGTGGTGCCTGCACGCACGGACACGAATATCCGCTACTACACGGATGAGAACCTTCGCCTGCTGTTCAACATCGCGCTGCTCAATCGCCACGGCTACAAAATCAGCAAGTTGGCACAATTGACACCGGAAGACATTGCGGCGCGGGTGGCCGATATTGCGAAGAACAACGGCAGCCAAAACACGCAGATTGACGCGTTGACTTTGGCGATGATTGATTTGGACGAGGCGACGTTCGACCGCATTTTTTTCACCTACACGATGGAGCACGGATTTGAGCGCACGATAGTGGAATTGGTGTACCCTTTTCTCGACAAACTCAATGTGCTGTGGCTCACCAGCAGCGTCAGCCCCGCGCACGAGAAATTCATTGGTCATCTGATTCGGCGCAAAATGATGTGCGCGATTGACAACGAGCAATCGGAAATCTCTCGAGATGCCGCCACTTTCGTGCTCTACCTGCCCGACGACGAATCGCAAGAGCTGACGCTGCTTTTTATGCACTATTTGCTGCGCCGCCGCCGCCAACGGGTGGTGTACCTCGGCTACCGCATTTCGCTAAGCGATTTGGTGGATGCGTGCCAGTCGCTGCGCCCTGATTACGTGTTCACGATTTTGCAAGAGCCCATCCCCCGGCAGCCCATCCAAGGCTATGTGGATGCTGCCGCGCAGGCCGCAAATCCCGGCCAATTGTTGCTGACCGGAGCGCAGCTTTTTGTGAACCCGGTGAAACTTCCGCACAATGCCAAAGTACTCGGCGGACTGCACGACACCATGCAATTTCTTGATAATCTGGAAGTAAAGTATCTTGGTGGCACCCCCCCGGCAGTGGGAGACACATTGTCATCAGCGAGCAGTGCCAAATAGCGCGTTATTTGCCTTGTTGATCCAGCCAGCCGGACGCCGCCATCTCTTCGGCATTTTTTTCGCGGATGCGCCCCATCCAACGTTTGGCAAATTCCCAGTTTCCTTCGCCCATCGCAATCATGGCGCAAAGAGAAAAAAGTGCGTCCTGCAAATCGCGGGCAGGCTCCACTGCGGTAATGTCGCGGAAAGTCTTGAACGAACCGCTGAATTCAGTGCCGCCTTCCTTCAGGAATTTGTAGCCCATTTTCACTCGGATAGAGTCTTTTTCAAAAGCTTGGTATTGGCCAAAAATGACCAAATCGGCACCACATTTTCGGCCTAATTTCTCTGCGTCCTGCGAATTGAGATTCGTGGTTTTATCTCCTGAACCGATTTTTACTTCCACGGGTATTTCTGCCTTCTTGGTCAATTCCTGAATATCATCGCGGATGCGCAATTCGGGGTTGGCCTCCCTTTCTTTAAGAAGATTTTCGAAAGGAAGAACCATCACATGGAGCGCCTCGCCATTTTCAAAAGTAGGGCACGCTGAGTCCGGCCAAAACAAAAGCGCACCTGCCAAGAGCATCGCACCGCCGATGATCGCCCATATCCGCCACCGACTTTGCCCAGTGGCCAAGGGGCTCGTCGTCGGCACCCGCCCAGCTTCAAAATCGTCCATCACCGCCAGTAATGTGTCCGTGATTTTGCTGTATTCGCGCTGTGCCTCCTGAAATGACAAAATGCCTTTGAGTTCCTGCTGGCGCACCGCGTTGTAATTCACCTCCGCCACACGCAGGGTGCGCAACAGGTTGTCTCTGAACCGGGTATCTTTTTCGAGCAACCCGATGAGCAATTGCAGGGCTTGAGTCGTATTGCCCTCGCGGAGCAGGTCGCGGACGGACTGGAGCATCTCATTGTTTGCCATTTGGAACAAATTTTTATGTGATGCAAATGGACGAAAAAATGTGCGGATTTTGTTGAAAACCTTTGATTTTCAAGTTCCAAGTGCAGCCAAACATTTTTCCAAACTCTCCCGCCAATGCGGAATCTCCAACCCAAACGTGGCTTTGATTTTGGCTTTGTTCAACACGCTGAACGGCGGGCGCAGCGCAGGCGTGGGAAAGTCTTTCGTCTCGATAGGATGCACGCGGCAGGGCATTTTTTTTATTTCAAAAACGGCTTTTGCAAAGTCGTACCAACTCGTCACGCCCTCGTTGGAATAGTGCCAAA
>CAYZVM010000019.1:0-17763 GCA_964481485.1 uncultured Saprospiraceae bacterium
GCCCAAAACAACCTCGAACAGGCACTGGCGCGGCGCAATTTGGTGCAATATAACCTCAAAGCGACCGAAATTCAATTGCGGTTGCTGGCGGGAGAGTTGCAATAATTAATAAGGTGCGACAAGGACGCGTGTTCTTGCCGTGCCTGCTAAAAGCAGGATATGAAAATTGGTATTGTATGTTACCCCACCTACGGGGGCTCAGGTGTCGTCGCCACCGAACTGGGTCTTGGTTTGGCTCGAAAAGGTCATGAAATCCATTTTATCACCTATCGTCGCCCGGTGCGATTGGCGCATTTTGACGCCAATGTTTTTTACCACGAGGTAGACAGCGAGGATTATCCGCTGTTCGAATATCCGCCCTATGACACGGCTCTGGCCTCCAAAATTGTGGATGTGGTGCAGTATTCCGACCTCGACATCTTGCACGTCCATTACGCCATTCCGCATGCGACGGTGGCCTACATGGCAAAAAAAATCCTGCTCACGCAAGGGCGCTATTTGCCGGTGGTGACCACGCTCCACGGCACGGATATCACACTGGTGGGCAACAACCGCGCGTTTGCGCCGGTGGTAGAGTTCAGCATCAACAAAAGCGACGGCGTGACGGCGGTTTCCCAAAACCTGAAAGACGACACCCTGCGGTTGTTCAATATCCAACGCGACATCCGGGTGGTGTACAATTTTATTGATTTTGAGCGATTTAGAAAAACAAATAAAGAGCATTTCAAAAAAATAATAGCCCCAGAGGGCGAGCGCATTTTGGCGCATACTTCCAATTTCCGAAAAGTGAAAAGAGTGGACGATGTCGTTCGGATTTTCAAACAAGTACATGAGAAAGTGCCGTCCAAACTCCTGATGATTGGCGACGGCCCGGAGCGCCAAAACGTGGAACGCCTCAGCCGGGAACTTGGCCTCGGCCATGAAGTCCGTTTCCTCGGCAAGCAAGATGCCATCGAAGAGTTGCTCGCCATTTGCGACTTGTTTATCATTCCTTCTGAAAATGAGAGTTTTGGCCTCGCTGCCCTGGAAGCGATGGCCTGCGAGGTGCCGGTTATTTCGACCAACAGTGGCGGTCTGCCGGAAGTAAATGTCCAAGGGGTCACAGGGTTTCTCAGCTGCCCCGGCGACGTGGACGAAATGGCAAAAAACGCCATTCAGTTGCTCAGCAATGAGGAGATGCTGCAAACCTTCCGCGCTAATGCCCTGGCTCAAGCCAAACGTTTTGACATTGACAATATCTTGCCCCATTACGAGGCCTACTACGAGGAAGTGCTGGAAAAGAGTGTGGTAAAAGTTGAATAGGGGCAGAATAAAACAACCGCCCCGCTCCGATTCACGGAACGAGGCGGCTCTCATAAGTTGAGTCAGGCTGCAAGTCGTTAGTTCTTTCCCGCCAGCGCATCCAACTGAATCATATCCTGCATGATGCGGAATGCTTCGTAGAGTTGGATATCTTTCTTTTTGTCTTTCAACCAACTGTCGTTCCGTGCCGTGCGAGAAGTGTCGCTTTGTATTTGCGGCAAATCAGCGGTGAGGTTGGTCAACGTGAAACCCCCAATGGGCTGGAACAAGTTCTCATATTGGTCGGCCTCTTCTTCTTGTCGTTTGTGCCACTGCCGGAATTTGTCGGCTTGGAGCGGGTATTGCGACTGGTCTTTCAATTTGCGCAACCGGCTCGCATTTTCGTTCACTTTTTTGAACGTCGCGTCGGCACTGACGCGGGCTTCGCTGGCTAATTTGAGTTGGCGCAAATCGGTGATGTGGTAAACATTTTGATTGAACGACACCGCATCTATGGTGGTAGATTCGAGCGGGTAGTCGTTTTCGCGCTCGCCCAAATCAACGAAGTTGTAAAAATCGGGCAACACGATGTCGGGTTTCACGCCATCGAGTTGGGTCGTTTTGCCGGTGACGCGATAGAACTTTTGAATGGTCAATTTCATCTCGCCCAGTGGTTTCACCGATTCGTCGCCAGTGGCATTGTCGAGGTCGAGGAAGCGCTGCACCGTGCCTTTGCCGTAGGTGCCTGACGAGCCGACGATGACGGCGCGGCCATAATCCTGCATGGCAGCGGCAAGGATTTCGGAGGCCGATGCGCTGAACCCGTTGACCATCACCACAAGCGGGCCGCTCCATTGGACACGCGGGTCGTTGTCGGTCATGATTTCCGGTTTGCGAGTGCGGTTTTTCACCTGCACGATGGGGCCTTCTTCGATGAAAAGCCCGCTCATTTGCACCACATCGCGGAGTGAACCGCCGCCATTGCCACGCAGATCGAGGATGATCCCTTTCACGTTTTCTTTTTTCAACTTGTCAATTTCCTTCGCCACATCGGCGGCGCAAGAGGTAAGGCCCTGCGGTGTAAAGTCGGCGTAGAATTTTGGCAGGTAAATATAGCCCACCTTGTCGCTCGATTTGGCGGGTTCGTCCGCGCTGAGCATGAGCGATTTGGAGAAGCCCTCTTCCATGATGACCACGTCGCGGGTAATCGTGATGACTTTCTCCGTGCCGTCGGTTTTTTGGATCGTGAGGGTGACTTTGGTGCCTTTCGAGCCGCGTATTTTTCCTACCACGTCGTCAATGTCCCAGCCCATCACATCCACCGATTCGGTGTCGCTATCGCCTTGGGCGACTTTGAGAATCACGTCTTTGGGCTGGAGGACACCTTGTTTCCAAGCTGGGCCGCCGGGCACGATTTCGGTGACGGTGGTTTTTTCGCCATCACTTTGCAGGCGGGCGCCGATACCTTCCAGTTTGCCCGACATTTGGATGTCGAAGTTCTCTTTTTCTTTTGGCGAAAAATAGCCGGAGTGCGGGTCGAACACATTGGTGACGGCGTTCAGATAAACTTCCAAACGGCGGGTGCGGTCGGTTTTTTGCATCCGCTTGAACCACTTGTCGTAAGTGTCGAGTACCTTTTCGCGCTGCTCCTCTTCGAGTTGGGCGAATGATTTTTTCTCGCCTTTGAAGTCAGGTTTTTCCTGTTTGTCAAGTTCGTCGGTCACGCGAGAGAGCACCTCATACTTCATTTGCTTTTCCCAGCGCGAGCGGAGTTCTGCTTCGTCTCTTGCCCAGTCGAGTTTTTTGCCGTCACCTTCGAGGATGTCGTTTTTGTTGAGATCCAATGGTTTGGCAAGTATTTCGCGGTACCAATTTTGGGTTTTTGGCACAGCTTTATCCATCAGCGCGACGGATAGGTCGAAGAAGCGAAACGTGCCGGCGTTGGCCTCGTCGTCCAACTGTTTTTCGAAATCATCCAGTTGGGCAATGTCGGCTTTGGTGAAAAAGCGTTTGCCGCCGTCCACGTCTTGTAGATAGAGGCCAAATACTTGCTGGGAAAATTTGTCGTCAATTTCTTTGGGCTGGAAGTGCAGCCGGTTGAGCCCTTGCAGGATGGCCTGCATCAGTGCAGCCTCTTTTTGTGGCGTAGAGGCGGGGCTGCGAAAAGGGTTGAACTGAGTGACAAAATACGCGATGCCCGCGATGCCGAGGAAGGAGAAAAATACAACGGACGATTTTAGTTTCATGTCCAAGAGAAATTTATCAAGGTCAAATTTGCCGAAGGGGCCATTAAATTTCAACATCGTATACGAGGATTTTTTTGATGAACAAAGATAAACGTCAATGAGTTGTGGCGGTTACGGAAGCGTGTTGTTTTTATGCAAAAAAGATGCCGTGGCTTGCATTTTGAATTGAAACGCAATAAAGCACGGTTTGTGTCGGACAGCGGAGTTTTTTTCTACAAACTTGTGACAGGCAGGGGTTTTCGGGCACTGCGAAGGGTTGAAAGAGTTTGTATCGTGCAAAACTTTTCCCGCCCGCCATTTGGCATTACCTTTGCCTATAATAAACCAGCCGCTTTTTAGTCCTTTTCCGCCTTTTAATCGTATAACCGGCAACAATGCCTTGTTGCTTGCCAAAAACTGTTGCAACTCATGGACATAGGCTACCTTCTGCGCATACTGGCTCGCCGCAAATGGCTCATTTTCGCCGCGATGCTCGCGGCTGCGGTCGCTACTTTTTTCTTTATTGGCCACAAACCGGAACGCTACAAAGCGACGGTCATCATGGCTACCGGCATCGTCAATTACAAAGGCATCAACTCCGACAACTCCGACGCTTTCGTGCAGCAATATCAGGTGGAAAACGCTTTTTCCAACCTCATCGAGTTCATCCGCTCGCGCTCCAGCGTCAAACTTCTGACCATCCAACTGCTCAAGCACGACCTGCTGGCCGAAACCGGCCACAGCCCCGACCGCCCTTTCCGACAAGCCAACAAAAGTCTTTCTGACTTCACCGATGAGGAACGGGACACGCTGCTCGCCCAACTTTTGAAAATCAACCTTGACAGCATCAGTGACCCTTCTTTCAACCAACAATTCGATTATTTGCTCGACAAAGTGGCCCGTGCTTATGGCTACGACAATGATGCCGTGCTGCGCGGCCTTTTGGTAAAGCGCCGCACCGCCACCGATTATCTCGGAGTCGAAATGACGACCGAAAACCCCGCGCTCTCGCAATACATGGCGAATGAGTTCGTCAGCCGTTTCATGGTGTATTACCAAAATATCTCTGTGCGGGAAAAGCGGAAAAAAGCAGAGTTTTTGAGCATCGAAGCCAACAAAAAACAACGCCTGCTCGATTCCATCACGGAGATGCGCTATACCTACCTCCGCACCCGCGGGCTGCCGTCCATCGGGAAACAAAGCGAGGATTTGATTACCCAAATCTCTAACTACGAGCGCGACAAAGAGCAGGCCGAGTCAAAACGCGCCGCCGCAGAGGCTTCGATGCGAAAAATAGACGACTATCTCAACCGGCGTGGCGCCCGCGACGTGGGCGAAACCCAAGCCCGCATTTTGGACAAATCCGACACCGACGAACAACTCGAGCGCGTGCGCGATTTGACCCAAAAAAGCATCGCTGCCGGGGGCAAAGACCCCGAAATAGAAGAAGAACTTGCCGATGCCAAACAACAACTCCAACAATCCATCCGCAACTCTGCCCGTAGCATTGGCAAGCCCAAGGAAAAAGACGAATCCAAACGAACGAAAGAAGACCTCTACAAAGAGCGCGTGAGCGCCGACCTTGCCCGTATTGACGCGGAAAAATCTATCAGCCAATTGAGCGGGAAAATCGGCTCTCTCAAAAGCCGTATGAGCAGCATCGTGGTGGACGATGAATTCTCTTCCAATTTGGCCGTGGATGAAGCCCGCGCACGGGAAGAATTCGACAAGGTGAACGCACAACTTATTGATGCCAAACTCGACCTCTCCAAACAAGAAAGCCCGCTCTCCATCGTCGAAAACGCCCAGCTGCCCGAATGGCCGGAACCTGACCGCCGCACCCTGCTCAGCCTTTTTGCGGCCATCGTGGCAGGCACACTGACCACCATCGCGCTCTTCCTGCTGGCCTATTTGGATGGCAGCTTGCAATCGCCCGATTTGTTCAAACGCTACACCGGCAACCTGCCCCTGCTCGGCGCTATGAGCACCGTACCGTTGCAGGGCCTCGACCTGAACAAGGTGTTTTCTACCAATGGCGAACTGCCCAAATTCACCCTTTTCCGGGAGAGCCTGCGCAAAATCCGAACCGGGCTGCTGCAAAACGAAAACGACAGCATCTTCCTCATTGTCAGCACAAAAAACAACGAAGGCAAGACCTTTGCCATGCACGCCCTTGCCCATTCGCTGGCCGCCAACCAAAAACGCGTGTTGATGCTCGACACCAATTTCAAACAGCCGCTCCCGGAAGATTACACCGACCGGCCCACCAGCAGCAGCGCTATTTTGAACAAAATCATCCGCGAGAACAGCCTCGCCAAGGTGTTCCAACTCAAGACCCCGCTCGGTGTCGCCAAAAAGCAAAAAGTGGACATCATCGGCAATCACGGCCTACAAAAATCGCCTTCCGAGGTGCTCGAACCCGCGCAGTTCCGCCAGTTTCTCAAGGATTTGCGCGAACACTACGACTATATTTTCTTCGAGTCGGCATCGCTCAATGAATTCTCCGACGCGCAGGAACTCGAGCCTTTTGCCGACAAGGTGATTGCGGTGTTCAACGCCCGCTCGGTCATCAAGCCCGCCGACAAGGATTCCATCCAATATCTCCAAAGTATCGGCGACAAATTTGCCGGAGCAGTGCTCACCGAGGTGGATGCCCGCAACATGAATTAGTTGTTGGTTGATAGTTCGTAGAACGTGACTTTTTTGCCATCCATAAAGCATGGCAAAAAAACGCACCCAAAGTCAATAAAAGTGAGCAGCCAACAACCAACAGCCAACGACCAACCACGAAGCAATTGGCTTCGCTCCGGCTTCTTTTCCCTGCTGGAAAAAGGGGCGGCGCTGGTGTTTTCGCTGGGCACCACGGTGTTGCTCTTGCGGGGATTGACGAAAGAGAATTTTGCGGCGTGGGGCATCTTCATCATCATCAGTTATTTTGTGGAGATGGGGCGCAGCGGCCTGATTCAGAATGCATTGATGCGCCACCTCGCCATTCACCGGGACGACCGGGAGAAGTATAGCGCCATTTCGACGGCCACTCTTTTTCTCAATTTTTCCTTTTCCGTCCTTTCAAACCTGCTCCTGTGGCTCGGCGCGGGTTGGGTGGCGCAGCAATACCACGTCCCGCAAATAGATGCATTGCTGCCAATCTATTTTGCCACCAATCTGGTGATGGCGCTCTACACCCATTTCTTTTTTGTGCAGCAAGCCAATTTCGAGTTTCGGGGCGTTTTTTGGGGCTCGGCATTTTTTCGGGGTATGCCTTTTTTGTGGGTGCTGTTTTGCTGGCTGAGCGGAAAGCCGATTGAACTTTCGCATATTGCTTGGGCGATGTTGGCAGGGGCGATGGCAGGCGGATTGGCTGTTTGGCTGTTTGCCCGCCCGTTTCTTTTTTATTCCAAAAAAATTGATTTTCAGTGGGTTAGAAAACTTTTCTCTTTCGGGAAATATGTGCTTGGCACCAACCTCAGCACCATGTTTTACAAAAATATTGACAAACTCACGCTCGGTCACCTGCTTGGTCCGGCGGCGTTTGCCATCTATGATGCGGCAGGTAAAGTGACCCAATTGATAGAAATGCCCTCGTTCAGCATCGCCGCCGTGGTGTTTCCCAAAAGTGCCGAACGCATGGCGCTGGAAGGCGCGGCGGGCGTGAAACGGCTCTATGAACGCAGCGTGGCGGCCACCCTCGCCATCATCCTGCCATTCTTAGTGCTGGTGCTGCTTTTTGCCGAGCCTATCATCCGGGTGTTTGCCGGAGAGCAGTATATGGCTTCGGCGGATGTGTTGCGGTTGACAGCGTTTTTCGGGCTGTTCCTGCCTTTTGCGGTGCAGTTCGGCACGGTGCTGGACTCGACCGGGCGGCCTGCCACCAACTTCATTTATACTTCGTTCACCGCGCTGCTCAATCTGGCGTTGAGTTACTGGTTCGTGATGGAGTTCGGGCTTTTTGGCGCGGCATTTGCAACCCTTTTGGGGTATGCCGTGAGTTTCATCTTGATGCAGATTTATTTGTTCAAACATTTTAGAATCAATGCTTTGAACGTTTTTCGGTATGTGCCGGAGGTGTATGGAATAGGTTGGGGAATGCTAAGGCAGAAGATAGCCGCGTCGTACAAGACAAACCCCGAAACCGCATAAATTATGGACATCGTTTTTTTCACCCTTTTCCGCACGGACAATCCGTATTCGTCCATCTCGCTTTCTATGGCGAAGGAGTTGGCGAAAACGAGCCGCGTCTTTTATGTGAATCACCCGTATTCGCTGAAAGACCTCGTGACTGGGCTGCTGCGCGGCGACAAAATGCTGCGTTCGCGGCTGACGTGGCTGCTCACCGGGCGGGTGCGCTACGAGGGTGTGGAGACGATTCCCGAAAACTTTGTGGCTGCTCAGCCGCCACTCACGTTGCCCATCAACTGGCTACCGAAAGGCCGTGTTTACGATTTTTTTCAAAAGATAAATAACGGCATCATCCTCCGCGCCATTCAGAAAGTGCTGCGCGACCATGCGGTGCGCAACTATGTGTATATCAATTGCTACAACCCGTTTTTTGCTGGTTTTTTGCCCAAAAAAATGGGTGCTGCGCTGAGCATTTACCACTGCATTGACGACATCACACAAAATCCCTACACGGCCAAACACGGCGCGGATTTGGAGAAAGAGGCCGTGCGAAATGCCGACGTGACGCTGGTGACAAGCACGAATTTGAAAAGACTGAAAGAGCCTTATTCTGACCGCATCGCCACTTTTTTCAATGCCGCCGATGTCGCTGTTTTTCAAAAAGTTATTTCCGAAAAATACCCGCGCCCGGTGGAATTGGAAGGCCGCACGGGCAAAGTCATCGGCTTCATCGGCAATCTGGACGAACTGCGGATTGACTACCTTCTATTGAAAAAAATCGCGCTGGCGCACCCGGACAAAACCTTGTTGCTCGTCGGGCCAGTGAACAGTTTGGAGCCGCGAGAAATTGGTTTGGATAAAGTGCCGAATATCATTTTCACGGGCAGCCGCCGATTGGAAGAATTGCCGCCATTGCTCCAATACATGGACGTGGTGTTGATTCCTTTTTTGTGCAACGCGCTGACGGAGAGCATTTATCCGCTGAAAATCAACGAATATCTGGCTGCCGGGAAACCCGTTGTCTCGACGAGTTTTTCGGAGGATATTCGCAGTTTTGCGGATTGTATTTATTTGGCCGAAAGTCACGCGGAATTTATCAACTTGATTGACGAGGCTATTTTGGAAAACAACCCTGAACTTGTGCAGCACCGTTTTGAAAGCGCAAAATCGAACACTTGGGCAGCGCGGATTCGGCAATTTTGGGAGATTGTAGAATCACGCACTAAAAGAGTCCCTCATGCACACGACCACTCATTTACGCATTGAAACATGAAAGAACCAAAAATAGAACTCACACGCTACCAGCGAATTATCGAGACGATGGTGCACGCCTTCATCATCATCACGCTGCTGGCGATATTTTTGAAAGTGCTGGTTATTTGAAAAGGTAGAGGGTGGAAGGTGGAATGACTTTAATGACGCTAATAATAAACCAATGCGCCGATTCAATCACGGACATCTTTTTTTGCGCCACACCTCCATTTTTGGGCGGGCGAAGACTTGGCTCGAGCGCCAGTTGTGGGTGCAAAAACTCAACAACCCGCTGGGTGTGGCGCTGCTGCTGCTGACCTCGCTGGCGGTAGCGTGGGTGATGTCGTCGCTGAGCATCCGCACGAGTTTTATCCTGTATGTGGTGCTGGTGGGCGCGCCGTTGATAGTGCTGTGTTTGTTCAATGTCGCTTTTGCCATCGGCATGATGTTGTTCGTGGCGCTCATGGTGCCATTTGTGGTGAAATTTCTGCCCGTTCCGATGGGTACTTTGCTCGATTTGCTGATTTTGATCGGCGCGGTAGGGATTTTATTGCGGCAAATCAAGGAGCGCGATTGGTCTTTTGCCAAATACCCGCTGAGTTATATGATTCTCATCTGGCTGTATTACAACGTGATGCAGGTGCTGAACCCCTACGCCGAGTCGAAAATGGCGTGGCTTTACACGGTGCGCAGCGTGGCGATTCAGCAGGTGGTGTTTTTTATTGGGGCGTATGCTTTCCGAAACAACCGAAAGGGGCTTTTTGCCGTACTGAAACTTATCATCGCGCTGTGTTTTTTCGCCGCGCTGTATGGTTTGAAACAGCAATTTATCGGGTTCAGCGATACAGAAACAGCGTGGGTAATGGCCGACGCAGAGCGTTTCCAACTCTACTACCAGTGGAACATGATGCGCATCCCGTCATTTTGTTACGACCCCACCACGTTTGGGATTTTGATGGCATGTTTTTCCTTGTTTTGTCTGGCGCTCATCATCGGACCAACGAAACGAAACCACAAATTGGCACTGATAATCATGCTGATATGCTCATTGTGGGTGATGGCGTACACGGGGACACGCACCGCGTTTGCGCTTGTGCCAGTGGGGGCGATTTTTTACGCGGGTCTTATATTGAACAGAAAAGTGCTGTTGGTTGGTGGGATTTTGGCGGTGCTGGGCGCCGGTTTTGTTTTGAAATCCACCAGCAGCGGGGTCATCTTTCGCATCCAGTCGGCCTTCAAACCTGCGCAGGACGACTCGATGAACTTGCGCCTGGAAAATCAGAAAAAAATCCAGCCATACATCCAGAGCCATCCCATCGGTGGCGGACTTGGCAGTTGCGGGATGTGGGGCAAACGTTTCAACCCCGATTCGGAACTTTCCAAATTTCCTCATGACTCGAGTTTTGTGCGCATGGCCGTTGAGTTGGGCTGGATTGGGCTGATTCTGTACACATTGCTGCATTATTTTGTGCTCCGAACGGGGTTGTACTATTTCATCCGATGCCGCGACCCGTTCATCAAGGCGATTTACGCGGGCATCACGACTTGGGCGTTTATGCTCACCGTGGCTTGCTATGCGCAGGAGGCGATTTTGCAATTGCCGATGAACGTGATTTACAACGTGTTCCTCGCCATGCTGGTGACGCTGAAGAATTTTGACCCGGCTTACCAAGAGGCGAGGAGTGAGGAGGGCGAGGAGTGAGAACCGCGAGAGGCCATAACCAAATCACCATATAACCAAATCACCAAATAGGCAAACGACCAGCCATCAACTTTCAATCATACTTATGTTTAGAAAACTAACCTTTACCCTTTGCATTTTGCTCGGCCTGAACAACCTTTTGGACGCCCAACAAAGTGATTTTGATGCCGTTGTGTTGCCGGTGGAAATGAAGGCCCGCGACTTCTCCGAATACCTCGTGCAGGTCGCCTGGCTCAATCAGCCCGAAAGTGCCATTGCCCAAGACGAGGTGAAAAACGCCCAAGATGAGGAAAAAAACACCCGCAAGGAATGGATGCGCGATGTGCAGGCCACCTTCAACCTCAACGAAGGCAACCTGCGCGGCTCCGACTCTCTGGGCAACGTGTTTTTCCCGCGCTACAACTTCGGCGTGAGTGTCAACCTGTTCAACATCTTGAGCCAAAAGAACAAAAACACCATCGCCAAACGCGACGTGCGCATCGCCGAGCATCAGGTCAACCAGCGCAAACTCGCAATCCGCACCGAGACGCTCATGCGCTACGCCCAGTACAAACTCGCCAAAGAGTTGTTCAAAACCCGCACCCTCGCCGAGCAAGAGGCCAGCGCAAACTACTTGCTTATCCAGCAGTTGTACAAAACCGACGAGAAGACTTTCGAGGAGTACACCACGGCTTCGGTCGCCTATTATCAGGCGCAGGAAGGCCGGATGAAAGCGGAGACGGACGTGATGTTGGCAAAATTCCGGTTGGAAGAAATGCTCGGCATCAAGTGGGAGCAGGTGCAACACCCTGCGAAGGACGAGTAAACCTGTTTTCCTTTCAGAAAAAATCAATCGCCATTGAGGCATCTTGCCAGTTTGACGCCCCGTCATCTGGCAATTTTTTTCCCGCGGGTCGCTTTTCTTTTTTCGAGAAATTGCCCGCTTTCGGAAACCCGCCCCTGCAAAAAAAACCTTTCCCCCGCTCTGCTGTTACGTCGGGCTATGAATTCAAAAGAACGCCTCCTCCTCTTTATCCTCGCTGCCGTCAACTTCACCCACATCATGGACTTCATGATTATGATGCCGCTGGGGCCGCAGTTGATGGACTTGCTGCACATCAATCCACAACAATTCGGTTTGGCCGTGTCGGCGTATGCGATTACGGCGGGCATTTCGAGTTTTATCTCGGCCTTTTTTGTGGATCGATTTGACCGGAAAAAGGTGCTGTTGTTTGCCTATATCGGGTTTGTGATTGGCACATTTTCTTGCGCGTTGGCTCCGAATTACGAGCTGTTGGTGGCGGCGCGGGTGCTGGCGGGCTTGTTTGGCGGCATGATTGGCGCACAGGTGCTGGCGATTGTGGCCGACACTTTTGAGTACGAGCGCCGGGCGCGGGCGATGGGTATCCTGATGACCTCTTTTTCTTTGGCTTCGGTGGCGGGTGTGCCGATAGGTTTGTGGCTGGCGGCCAAGTTCAGTTGGCATATCCCGTTTGTGGCGATAGGTGGGCTGGGGCTGGCAGTCGCTGCGCTGATTGGGATATTTGTGCAGCCGGTCAACAAACATATCGTGGAAGGGGCGCCGCGCGGAAATCCGCTCCGTGTCCTCACCGATATTTTCAAAACGCCCAACCAGATGAAGGCACTTTCGCTCTCCATCGTGCTGATGATGGGGCATTTTGTCACCATTCCTTTTATCGCGCCGTCGCTGGTGGGCAACGTGGGCTATAGCGAACAAAACCTTTTCCTGATATACCTCGTCGGCGGGGCGCTCACGATTTTCACCTCGCCGTTGGTGGGCAAAATCGCTGACCGGCGCGGCAAATACCCGGTTTTTGTGGTGTTTGCGCTGCTCTCGCTCATTCCCGTTTGGCTCATCACCAACCTTTGGCCGATGCCGCTGTGGAGTGTGCTGATTATTTCCGGGCTGTTTTTCATCGTCGTCAACGGTCGCATGATACCGACGCAGGCCATCATATCTGGCGTGGTCAATCCGCAGCAGCGCGGTGGTTTTATGAGCATCAATTCGTCCATGCAACAATTGGCCACCGGCGTGGCGGCACTGATAGGCGGGGCTATTGTGCAGAAAACCGCCGGAGGGCGCATCGAGCATTATGACTGGGTGGGCTATTTTTCTATTGCCCTAATTTTGGCAAGTGTATGGCTGGCAGGGCGGGTGCAGCCGATAGAACAATCTGCCGCCGCAATTGCCCAAGAGCCGGTGCCAACTGCTGAAAGCGCATAGGTTTTTGGGGATTGGAAACCTGACCTTTTGCGCCCAAACAGATTTGCCTGAATCCGTAAAATAAGCAGGAAGGGAAAACGGATGGCACGGACGAACGGGATTAAAACGGATGTTTTTTCTCCACTTTTTTCAAAAAATCCGTTCAAAATCAGCCCAATCCGCGTCATCCGTTTTCCCATCCCGCCTAATTTGCCAAAAACACAGGCTAATTATTTCAGCACCGAAATTTTCCGCACCACACTACCCCGTTCAGTGAGCAGCTGCACCGTATAAACACCGTTTTTTAAACGCGCCACATCCAGCACAGTTTGTTCAGGTTGAATTTTTGCGAACTCTGCACCTGCCTCCCGTCGGCGGCGAAGAGCCTGATTTCGCGGACGGGCAAATCGCCGTATTGCAAAGTCACCGTTTCCGCAGCCGGGTTTGGGAAAATACCGACGGGTGCGTCTATGGGTTCAGGGGCAGCAATCGTTAAGCCCGAACAGGCATTGGGAAAATCATTTTCATATTCGCTGCGCAAAAAGGCAATATCGTCAAAAGCGTTTCCCACTTTACATGGAGAGTTGGAACCGGCGTGCACCGCCCATGCCGTGACCAATTCTTCTATTGCACCCGGTTGCATAGTGCCGATTTTGCTGGATGCCAACACCCGGCGGTCACCTAAAGGAATGTTGGCTGCACACATAGTCCAACCACTTGGGTTGGCAGGCAGATCGGGGAAGGCGAAATCCACCTCGGCACCACCCTGCTGATAGCCAGATCCACCATAAGTGAGCGGCGAGCCGTCTTTCCATCTGCCCGTCAGGTAATTGTAGTATTCAATCGTCAAGTCCGGGTCAGTGGTGCCAGCGGGATGAACACCCACTGCCGCGTTATTGTAGTAAACAAATTTGTCCATCGGGCGGCTCAACAGCGTGACCGATTGCACTGGCGGGACACCCGGAAAGGTAGTCACGCCACCCTGACAGTTGCCGCTGGGGCCACCGTCAAACTGGGTTTGGTTGTACACGAAAAATGCATCCAAATCAGGTGCGCAACCCATATAATCGTCCGTGTAACAGCCGAGGTCAAAATCCACCCACATCCCCACAAAAAATGAGTCTAACTGCTCAACACCACGATAAATGATTTTGTGCGAAGTAAAAAGCGTGTTGTTCAATATGGGTTCGTCGGCGCAATTGAAAGCCCACACCGTGAGTTGCACCTCCGCCTGAATCGGCGAGCCTTGGCTAGCAGAGTGTACGGCGCCACCGCCTTGGTCATTAAAAACGCACCAGACGATTTCCGCCGGCACGAACGGTGCTTTGTTGCGCAGTTGCACCACCGGGTAGTCGCCCGCGAGGGGGTTGTATATGCCGTTTTGGTCCGCATCAAAAAAGGGCGCGAGCGGCGCAAGCGTGAACGGCAAATCAAAACCCCAAGCATCAGAAAAGTAGGGGTTGCCTTTCCCCGGCCAACCCATAATGCCTTTGTATTGTGCCAAAGCGAGGGCTGGGTTGTTGGCCAAAGTTGGCAACTCGTCCAAAAAAGCCTTGATGTCCGCACCTTTCACCTGAAAATGCCTGTCCCAGTTGGCGCAGGTAAATTCTTCGGTGACACCTTGGTCGCTGAGCGGCCCGGCCCAATAATCAAGGCTATTGTTGCTGCGATAGGTGGAGGTGGCGAGTTTGAGATTGCCAGCGGGGTCAACTCCGCCCATCCATAGCCCAGCGGCATAAATCGTGGCCGGGTTAAGGACACCTGGCGTGTAGTTGGGGAAAAATTGTGCGTCATTGAAATCCCAAAACAAATCGCCGGCATTCAGCAGCCCCGCACGGATGTTGTTGCCATGGATATTGATTTGAGAATTGGGGTTGGAGCAAGCGGCAGATTGTTGTGCCTGTGCGATGCCCGATGCGAGCAGCAACAAGACACAAAAGGAGAACAGTTTTTTCTTCATGGTGAGAAAATTTGAAATGATGAAAAGAGGGATAAGCGATTATTGGAAGTTGTTTGAATTGGAAAGCCAAAATAGCAAACCTGTTTTTTCAATTTTTCTGGAAATGACTGAACAAGCCCGCTACGCAGACAAATGCGACCTCTCATTGAGCAGAACAAATGATTTAAAGACGGAATTTCTGCGATAATGGGTTGGTTGGCGATGCTCGTTGAGCCAAATAATTGACCCAAGCTGTGACCTAAGTGCACATATAATGGGACTGCAAAACAGATGAAACAGATTTCTGAACTCTCTCTCATAGGCATTGGACGAATGACGAAATAAGCAAAACAAAACTTTTCCAAGCCCGGCCAACCTTCCATACAATCAAGGCATCTATTTTAGCGGACACAAACGCATATCAACACAATCCGAAAACAATGTTCCAACGCCAGGCCCGCCAGCCATTCCCCATCCGCAACATCCTCCTCTTCGCCGCCGTCGTGCTGGCGTTTTTGTTCTTTTTGCTAAAAAGTTTGAATAAAAAAGAAGAAGCCGCCCCTCCACCTGCCGAGCAAACCGGCGAACAAAAAGACAACAACGACCTCCGCCCCGCCGAATGGTGGCACATCGCCCGCGAATACCCCGACTTCCGCACCGACATCAAAACCTACTCCTCAGCACTCAAAGAGGTGAAAAACGCCGCCCAACAACGCGGCGGCCAGCCCGGATTCTCCGCGCCCTGGACGGTGCAAGGCCCCGCCAACATCGGCGCCCGCATCAACACCATCAAAGTCCACCCCACCAACCCGGACACCATTTATATCGGCTATTCGCAAGGCGGCGTTTGGAAAACGGAAGACGGCGGGCAAACTTGGCTGCCCATTTTTGACGACCAGCCGTTCCTCGCTATTGGTGATATCGAACTTGACCCGCAAAACCCCAACACCCTCTATGTCGGCACCGGCGACCCCAACATCGGCGGCTACCCCTCCATCGGCGACGGCCTCTGGAAAAGTACCGATGGCGGCCAAACTTGGCAGCACCTCGGTCTTGAAAACCAGCGCATTGTCTCCAAAATCCTTATCCATCCCACCAACGCCAACACCCTCTATGCGGCTACAATGGGTTTACCTTTCGAGCGCAACAACGACCGGGGGCTTTACAAAAGCACCAACGGCGGGCAAACTTGGCAGCAAATACTATTTGTGTCTGATTCTACCGGTATCACCGAACTGGCCATGTCGCCCAATGACCCGAATATCATATACGCCGCAGCTTGGGACCGCATCCGCAACAACCAAGAAAGCATCGTGAGTGGTAACAACGCTCGCATTTGGAAAACGGTGAACGCAGGTGCCGACTGGACCATGCTCTCTGGTGGCTTGCCGGAAGACGAAAACAGCCGTATCGGCCTGTCCATTTCGGCTGGCAATCCCAACTATTTAGTGTCTGTGTATGTCGGTACTTCTTTGGACATTCAGGGAATGTACAAAACCGCCGACGGTGGCAACAACTGGTCGCCGCTCCCGCTCGATGGGCTGGATTTGGGCTTTATGGGCGGGTTTGGCTGGTATTTTGGCAAAATATTCATCAACCCATTCGACCCCAACGACATTTTCGTGTGCGGCGTAGAACTCTGGCGCTCCGTTGACGGCGGCGAAACTTGGTTTCGCACCACGCCCGAATGGTGGTTCTACGAAGTACACGCCGATATGCACGACATGGCTTTTATTGATGCCAATACTTGCCTTTTAGCTACCGACGGCGGCCTTTACAAAAGCACCGACAACGGATTCTCATGGCTCAAAATCGAGAATATCCCCACCTCACAATTTTACCGCGTAGCGTACAACCCATTCGAGCCTGATTGGTACTATGGCGGGATGCAGGACAACGGTACAGCGGGCGGCAATGAAAATATTATGAAAGATTGGCCGCGGCTGTTTGGCGGCGACGGGTTTCAAGCCGTGTTTCACCCTGATGACCCGACCATTTATTATTTTGAAACACAAAACGGCAATATCTGGGCAGTCAACGACGACGGATTTTTTGACGATGCTACCGAGGGAATCGAATTCTCCGACCGCCGCCATTGGGATATGCAGTACATGCTCAGCCGCCACGACCCAGAAATAATGTACACCGGCACCTATCGCATCTATCAGAGCGTCGGCCACAAGCCATTTTGGACACCCATCAGCGAAGACCTGACCGACGGGGTCATTTTTGGCAGTCGCTACCACACCATCAGCACATTGGACGAAAGCCCGCTCGACCCTGATGCCATCTACGTCGGCACTACCGACGGCAATGTGTGGCTCGGCAGTCCAACCAACCAAGCATGGACAAACATCACCGCCGACCTGCCCGACCGCTATGTATCTTCCGTGAAAGCATCGCCGAGCCTGAGCAATCGCGTTTTTGTGGCGCACACCGGCTACAAATCCAACGACTTCTCGCCCCGCCTCCACCGCTCCGACGACCGGGGCAGTACATGGATCCCCATTTCCGGCGACCTGCCCAATCTGGCAATCAACGACATCCATATCCTGCCCGGCCATCAAGACTCCGTCATTTTTGTCGCCACCGACGGCGGCGTATTTGCCACCCTCGACGGCGGCCAACGTTGGGAGCGTCTCGGCACCGGGATGCCCATCGTGCCAGTTTATGACATTGACATTAACCCTGTGCAGCGCACCCTCATGGCTGGCACTTTTGCCCGCAGTATCCTGACCTTCCCGCTCGATTCGCTGCAAATGGGCGACAACGTGTCCACCTATACACCGGGCGGATTGAAAACGCCCAAACTCAGTATCACGCCCAACCCGGCGACCCACCGCGCCAACGTGGTTTTGGAAAACCTGTCGGCAAAACAAACCACCGACGTGCTCGTGTCCGACCTCTCGGGGCGCATCGTTTGGCAAGGAACATTCGACGGGGCGCAGCGCCAAGAAAGCCCATTCGACTTGCAGCAATTCGTCCCCGGCATTTATGTTGCCTTCGCCCGAACGCAGGGCAAAGTGTGGGGGCAACAAAAATT
>CAYZVM010000019.1:17863-45790 GCA_964481485.1 uncultured Saprospiraceae bacterium
TTTTCTGTGGCTGGCACTGACATTCGGCAGCATATTCGCCCTGCTCATCCCGCCGTTCCAATCGCCCGACGAGCCGGGGCATTTTTTCAGGGCATACCAAATCAGCGAGGGCGTTTTTTTCCCGGAAAAAAGAGAACAACGACTCGGCGGCACTTTGCCCGCGTCGCTGGCCCAAGTGCGCGATTCGTTTTCTTTTTTGAAAATGAACTACAATGCCCGGCTCGACAAAGACTTGATTTTCTGTTGTTTAAAACGCCCGCTCCATGCGGAACAACACGTTTTCGCCGATTTCCCCAATACCGCCGTTTACGCCCCGACGGCTTATTTGCCTCAGGCAGCAGCCATCGCCCTGCTCCGCCCGCTCGGTACCACGCCCTTGCAAATGCTCTATGCCACCCGGTTGGCAAACCTGCTGGCGTGGGCATTGCTGGTATTTTTGGCTATCCGGCTGATGCCGTTTTTGAAAAACACAATGGCGACACTGGCCTTGCTCCCGGCCTCGCTCGTCATCGCCGCTTCTGCCAATGCCGACGTAATCACGAACGGGCTGTGCTGGTGGCTGGTGGCGGGTTTTTGCGCAAACCTGCCGGGTTTGAAAAATATGGCAATTTTGGCTGTTGGCTTTGCCGTCGTTTGTGCCAATAAACTGATTGCGTTGCCGCTGGTGTTGGTGTATTGGTGTGGGCTGAACGAACGGAAGCACCTTTTCCAATTCAGCATTTTAGCAATTATCGGCCTGACTGCCGCCCTCACTTGGGGCAGCCTCGCCCAAAAATGGTTTATCCCCTACGATGCTTACGATCCCGCCTTTCGCGACGCGCAGACTTTGAACGAGGGCGTTGACCCGGCGCGGCAACAGGCATTTATGCTCGAAAATCCTGTTTATTTTACAAAAATCGCCCTCCAGTCTATCGCGAAAGCATTGCCTTCCACGGCGGCGCATTTTGTCGGAAAATTTGGTTGGGAGAAAAATTACCTGCCCTCGATGTGGCTGGGGCTGTTGTGGTTGAGTTTGGCGGCACTGCTGATGACGGAGGCAAATCCGCTTACCGGGCGGCAACGATTGTTGGCAGCAGGAGTGGCTGCATTATATCTCGGAATGTTCACCGTCACGATGTACGCGCTGTGGTGCCCGGTGGGTGCGGCGGAAGTCACCAATTTTCAGGGGCGGTATTTTGTGCCGATTGCGCCGGTGCTGGCATTGGCGTTGGCGGGAACTTGGCTGCGGCGATTCGAAAAGCAGTTTTGGTGGGGAGTTGTTTTTGTTCTGATAATGAGCAACTTGGCGATGGCGATGAATATTTTGGGACGGTATTATGGATAACGTTTCGGCTATTTCTCTTCCGCAACAAACCGGCAAAAATCTTCCGCCAACAGCAATGTTTTTCCCTGAAAATGCCGCGTGGAGTGCAAATGTTGGTGCATCAACGGCGCGACTTCCCCGTCTTTTTCCAGAAAATTTGTGAGCGTTCGCAGCACTTTAAAATAACGGGGCAAATCGTTTTGCTGCGGAATATCCCGCGCGCCAAAGTGCGTCATCGTGCTTTGAAAAGTCGGGAAATCATACGGCGCATAAGACCCCGGGTATCGAAAAGCCAGATAAAGCGCCATCATCCGGTAGTCGCCGTGGAAATGGTTGTTCTCCGCGCTGAGCGGGTGTTCGCGCCGGAAGTCGCGCAGGAGTTCGTCGCAGCCAAAGAGAAACCGCCCGATACGCCCCTCCACCTCGCGGGTTTCGTTGAAAAGGTCGTCGAACATCATGCGTACCATGCGGCTGTCCATTTTCCAGAATTCGGACATCATTTTTTTGGGATACCAGTTTTCCGTTTGCCACAGGCGGCGCGTTTCGGTGTTCTGAAAACTTTGGTCAAACATGGCCGCCGGGTCGGCAGCGTCAGGATTCCAGTTGGCCTGAAAATGTTGGAGCGACTCCCATTTGTGGACAAACGGATGGTGTTTCGTCGCGTCGAGCCACTTTTTGTAGGCCGCGATGGATTCTTGGATTTTGTTGAGGAGCATGAGAAACAGCAAGTTTTGAGGCCGCAAAAATGGGGAAAGGCAGGGGCTATTGATACATCTGCTCAATCTCCTTTTCAAATTTTTTCATAATCACCCGGCGTTTCAGTTTCAGTGTCGGCGTCAGTTCGGCATCAGAGCCATCGGCTTTTACCGGCTCCCATTGCTCGGACAAAAGGGTGAATTTTTTTACCTGCTCGGGATGGCTGAAAAAGGGGTTGACACGGTCTACCAGCATCTGATAGCGTTCCAGCACTTTCGGGTTTTGTATCATGTTGGGGAGATTCGTCCACGGAATATCGTGTTTTTCGCACCACTCTTTCAGGCCGGCTTCTGAAGGCACGAGCAGCGCCGACACAAATTTCAGGTTTTCGCCCACCACCATCGCCTGCTCCACGAGGCGGTGCTCTTTGAACGTAGATTCGATGGGCGTGGGAGCCACATATTTGCCGCCGCTGGTTTTAATCAACTCCTTTTTGCGGTCGGTGATTTTCAAAAACTTCCGCCCGCCGGGGCCGTCCACGAACATCCCCACGTCGCCCGTCACCAACCATCGCTCGCCATTAATAATGCGAATCATCTCTGCTGTTTTTTCGGGTTGTTTGTAATAACCCTCCATGATGCCGGGGCTTGTGGCGATGATTTCGCCCTCGCCGGGGCGATATTCCGGACTGGGTTCGATGCGCAGTTCCACGCCTTCCAGCACCGGGCCGACTGTGCCAAGCATGGTGTGAACATCGTCGAATTCATTGAAAGTCAGTGCCGGAGATGCCTCTGAGAGACCGTAGCCTTCGCGCACCCGGATGCCAGCGGCGTTGAACGTGCGCAATATTTTCATCGGGCAGGCACTGGCCGCAGTGGTCATGCCCTTGACGTGTCCGCCGAGAGCCTCGCGCCATTTTGAAAAAATCAAACGGTCGGCGATTTTCCATTTCAACGCCTCCAAACCCGTAGGCCGGTAGCCGAAATCCCAACTTTCGGCCAAGTCCAATGCCCAAAAAAAGAGGGCGCGTTTCAGGCCGCTCAGCTCCAAACCTTTGGAATAAATGCGCTCGTACACCTTTTCCAACAAGCGCGGCACACAGGTAAAAAAATGCGGGCGAATGGCGCGGAGATCGCCTGTTTCGCCGCCGAGATTGTCCGTGCCAGTGAACGAAACGCTGCCGCCGTAAGCCGTGTAGGCATACACTGCCACTCGTTCATACACATGGCTGACGGGCAAAAAACTCAAAATGCGGTCGCCCGGCGCGATGGGTGCGAGGCGGCGCAGGGCTTCCACGTTGAAGACGATGTTCCGGTGGGTGAGCATCACGCCTTTGGGGTTGCCGGTGGTGCCGGAAGTATAAATCAAGGTAGCCACATCGTCGGGGCGGATGGTGGCCTTGATGCGCTCCACTTCGGAAAAATCGCTATCAGCCGGTGCCAAAATCGCATCCCAACGGCGGGCAACCGGGTGGTCGAAAAAGGAAAAAATCTCTTTCAGCCCCGGTGTTTTTTCTTTGGCTGCCAGCACCTTATCGTAAAGGTCGCCATCGCCGACGAAACAGTATTGGGCTTCGGACTCATTGAGAATGTACTCGTATTCTCGCGAACTGATGGTTGGGTACATCGGCACGTTGAGCACACCGATTTGCAGCATGGCATAGTCGAGGACGATCCATTCGGGGAGTGTTCTGTACACCACGGTGGCGACTTTATCGCCGGGGCGGAGGCCGAGCTGCAACAATCCGAGACTGGCGCGGTTTGCCAATTCCACCATTTGGGCAGTGGAGCGATATTGCCACTGGCCGCCATCGGCGGTTTTAGCGCCGAAAGCACGGTCAAGCGGGTGTTCTCGCAGCTGGTCGTAGAGATAATCAAAAAGACGTTTATCCGACATTTGATAAAACAAATTGTAAAAAACCTGCTTTTATGATGTAATTCATTCGCAGCGCAAAAATTAGGAAAAGAATTTAAAGTCGGGCATTAGGGCGCATTTAAAAAGTGCGATTTCGTTATTTCAACGATAATACTGCCATTTGTGCTATCCCGCGAAGAATTGTTAAAATAAAAATTGGCTTTTTTATTTTAAAACAAAAAATTTTTTCTAAAAAGCTCGCATCCAAACTTGCACAGGCGGCAAAAACATCTCACTTTTGTAGTCCTTTTGGGAAAGCACTTTTCTTCTACCGGAATCTTTTAAAAGGCTACCGGTTTCTCTTCAGAAGAAAGTAATCTAACAACGATTTTGTGGGATTTTGAGCGTTGACGACTATTGAAGTCCGTCAAGCACGGAAATATCGCTCGTTTTTTCGGCAGCACCTTCTCGTGGAAAGTGGATGTGTTGCGGCTCGCCGAAGAAGAAACTTTTTGCGCCTCATTGCGTCTGCATACCCCCTAAGCAGAAAATACCATCAGACCGCCCCCTTTAATCCGCCTATGAAAACGTTTTCAACGTCCTTTTAAACAGCAGGCAGGATGAACGCACAACAAACTCAACCGCTCAAACTTATTTTCAAAGGCCGTCTCGAATTCGGCTCGGAACGCACCTATAATATGGTGTTGAACCACTGGAATACCCGGATTGAAAATTATTTCAAATCGGATATTCTGTTCAAAGCCGAGCAGGTTTTCAGCGCCGACGACTTTGCCCTCTCCGTGCCGCAGCAGGTGCTGATGAGCACAGAAAAGCATTGGCGCAGCACGACGGCGTTGCTCAAAGAAGTGGCGCAGTATGCCTTGGCGGGCAAAGTGGGCGCATGGTGGGTGCAGAACGGACAGATTTTGGCGGAACACAACATCGAGCCGAAATCGGACAAAACTGCTGTGTCAGAGTTTATTCGTGGCCGCGACCTCGCACAGCAGGGCGGCATGGAATCTGCTTCCGAGGCGCTGAGCAACGCAATAGCCAAATATGAGCGCAACGCACTGGCTTACGAACGGCGCGGCTATGTGAACTATAAACTCAAAAACTTCAACGACGCGCTCTACGACTTTTCCAAAAGCATCGCTATCAACCCGAACAACCCGGAGCCTTTTTACGGGTGCGGCAAGGTGCGGATGCTGAAAAACGAATGGGAGGTGGCTGTGCAAGATTTTGACGCTGCCATCAAACTTTCTCTGGCGGTGCAGCCAATCCACTGGCTGGCCCGGCTCCGCAAAGGCGACAGCCTTTACCGCGCCAAGCGCTACGATGAAGCGATGACCGAGCTGCGTTTTTTCTTGCAAAGAAAATTCTCCGATTCCGACCCGAACTTGCGCTATCGCCCGAAGGCGGAATTTCTGCTGGCAGAATGTGAGAAGATGACAAAGGTTTGAGTAAGCCCAATTGGGGTTGATTGAATCAATAAATTGGTTTTTCAGATTTGATAGAGAGCCCGTCGGCGACTTCGCCCACGGGCTCTCGCGTTGTATACAGTAGCATCAAAAGGCTGTGAGAAAATGCTCAAAAATAGCTTTTCAACTATTTATTTGTACAGAGTGATGTGGGGCTGATACAAGGTTTTGCACAGACTTGATACCTTGCTTTGCTTTTCGCCCAAACTGTGTGCCCATGACCGAGACAATCCCTCTTCCCGCAGCCCAATGTCCGACCGCGCGTGCCATCTTGCACGCACTGTTGTACTTTGAAGTTTTTTCCTACCCGCTCACGGTGGAAGAGGTGTTTCGATTTTCCGATTGTGCCGGCGCTACTATAGATGAGGTGCGTGAAAAATTGGAGGATTTGGAAAGGAAAGGGCTTGTTTTTCAATTCGGCCATTTTTATCAAACACAGAACAATCCCGCATGGGAGGTTCGCCGCCTTGAGTGCAACCGACGAGCTGACCGCCATCTGCCCATCGCCCGGCACAGGGCGCGGCTTATTGGAGGTTTCCCTTTCATCAGGGGCGTGTTTGTGTCGGGTTCTCTTTCCAAACACTGCATGAGTGCCGACAGCGACATTGATTTTTTTCTCGTCACTGAACCAGGTCGGTTGTGGCTCGCCCGCACGATGCTGGTTTTTTTTAAAAAAATCTTCCTCCTGAACTCGCGCAAGTATTTCTGTGTCAATTATTTTGTGGATACGAGCCATCTGGAAATCCAAGAAAAAAACCGATTCACCGCCACCGAAACCGTCACCTTGCTGCCCATGTACGGGCAAGAATGGTATGCCGCTTTTTGTGCGGCCAACGGCTGGGCGTGGGAGCAATACCCCAATGCCGCGCCGCGCCCTGCGGAGGGGGTGCCCCAACATTCGAGGCCGTTTCTGAAAAGGCTGTTTGAATGGAGTTTAAACGGAAAAATGGGCGATTGGTTGGATAGCCGCTTTATGCGCCTGACGGTCGGTTTTTGGAAAAAGAAGTTCAAACACTTTGACCTCGATGCATTCAATATAGCCCTCAAATCGCGGCGTTATGTGTCGAAACACCACCCTTTGCATTTTCAGGAAAAAGTGTTGACGACGTTTGAACGGCGGGTAAAGGAAATGGAATACGAGAAAAACGCAGCCAGTAAGATATAGCGCGGTTTGTGCTGGCCGTTATCTTTACATCGAAAAAGCCGGCAATTACTCAACATTCAAACTAAATCTTTTCCTATGAAAAAACATATTCTGATGCTTGCCGTGGCGTTGCTGACTGCCGCAATTGCCCAAGCACAGGTCGCTCTCCGCCCCTATGTGGGTGCCAACTCTTCAAAATTGACGGAGAATCTCGACACGGCTACTTTCAAAAACCAATTGGGTTTTCAGATTGGTGCCGACTTGCAAATCGGCAACAAATTCTATGTGCAGCCCGGTGTCCAACTTGAATTTCGGCAAAACAAAATAGACCCGCGTGTAGACGATGACCAAAAACTGAACCGCTCTATGCTACGCATCCCCGTGGTGGTGGGCTACAGTTTTGGTGAAGTGGACGGCGATTTTTCCTTCCGGGTGTTCACCGGCCCCAATGCCGCCATCAACTTGTCCAGCAAAACTGACGACGACCCAATCATAGAAGAAGACGACATCAAAAGCGCTATTTTTGGTTGGAACGCGGGGCTGGGTGTTGACATATCCATCATCTTTATTGACCTCGGTTACGAATTCGGCTTGTCGGAAGTATTTGAAAACGTGGACGGTGCGGTGCGCAACAACCTTTTCTACGCCAACGCCGGCGTGCGTATCCGCTTCTGATTTTTAGAATCTTCCCGGCTTTTCACAAGCCCCGGTTGACCCAATTGGGTCAACCGGGGCTTGTTTTTTCGTGATTGTTGTACTTTTCCCAAAAATTCAATCGCTGATGAAAAATCGTTTTACACTCATCTTCTCTTTTGCCTGTTTGCCTTGCCTGCTTTTTTCCCAAACAAAACCTGTGCTGGGCTACTATTTGCCCGCGGCCAACTACAATCCCGCCATCCCCACGCCCGCGAGTTTTCTTGGCTACGAGGTGGGCGAATGGCACGTCAGCCACGACCAATTGGTGGGTTATATGCGCGAACTTGACCACGCCAGCGAACGCATTACTTTGAAAGAATATGGCCGCTCACATGAAGGCCGCCCCATGCTGTGCCTCACCATCACCGACCCGGCCAACCACGCCCGGCTGGACGAAATAAAAAACACCCGCGCACAACTCATTGACCCGGCACAGGGCGGCAGATTGGAGGTGAAAAACCTGCCCGCCGTGAATTACATGGGCTATTCCATACACGGCAACGAAGCCAGTGGTAGCAACGCAGCACTGTTGGTGGCTTACCATTTGGCTGCCGCACAAACCGCTGAGGCAGAACAACTTTTACGCAACACCATCATACTTTTTGACCCCTGTTTCAATCCCGACGGCTTGCAGCGATTCTCCTCTTGGGTCAACAGCCGCCGTAGTCTGCACGTCGCTCCCGACCCGGTGGCCGACGAATTCAACGAACCTTGGCCACGCGGGCGCTACAACCATTATTGGTTCGACCTCAACCGCGATTGGCTCGTGACACAGCAGCCCGAAAGCCGTGGCCGCGTCGCTATTTTTCAGGAATGGCACCCAAATGTGCTCACCGACCACCACGAAATGGGCAGCAATTCCACCTTCTTTTTCCAGCCCGGTGTGCCTACCCGTGTGAACCCCATCACCCCTCCCCGCAACCAAGAATTGACGGCAAAAATCGCGACGTACCATGCCCAACTTTTGTCGGAGAAAAGAGTCCTTTTTTATACCAGCGAAAACTTCGACGATTTCTACTACGGCAAAGGCTCCACCTACCCCGACGCGCAGGGGAGTATCGGTATTTTGTTCGAGCAGGCCAGTAGCCGGGGCAGTGCGCAGGAAACAGAAAACGGCCTTTTGACTTTTCCTTATTCTATTAAAAATCAGCTACTTGCCTCCCTTTCTACCTTGAAAGCCGTGGGCGAAATGCGGGTAGAACTGAACGAGTATCTCCGCGATTTTTACAAAAGTGCCATAGACGAGGCGAAGAAAGATGAGGTGAAAGGCTACCTCTTTGCCGACAACCGCGACTTGCCAGGGCGCGAACTGCTCAACGTGCTGCTCCGCCACAATATCGAAGTGCGGAATGTGCAGGAAAACTCGACCCTGAACGGCCAAACTTTTGCGGCGGGCAATGCCTTTTGGGTGCCGAGCGAACAGCCGCAATACCGATTGGTAAAAGCCATTTTTGGGCGGCAAACTTCTTTTCAAGACAGCATTTTTTACGACATCTCGGCGTGGACGCTGCCCGATGCTTTTGGCGTGAACTGGACGAGCGTGACTTCCAAAGAATTCAACCCGCGCTGGGTGAGCCAGCAAAAAGGCGTGGCGCTGACTTCCCGGTATGGCGTTTCGCTCATTGCCGAGCCGGCTTATGCTTATGTCATCCCGGCAGTGGCTTACGAACTGCCGGAGCTGATGGGCCAATTGGCCAAAGAAGGTATCCGCGTCAAAGTAGCGCTCAAACCTTTTGAGGCTGACGGACAGCGGTTTACAGCCGGTAGCATCGTCATTCCTTCAGAAAAACAGCCGCTCGACGAGGCAAAACTGCTGGAGCGAATGAACCGTATTTCGTCCCAACTTCCCGTATTTCCTGTCACCAATGGCCTCACCGCCGACGGCCCCGACCTCGGCAGCAGCAATTTCCCTACCCTGCGCCCACCAAAAATATTGATGCTCACAGGTACTGGCATCACCCCGGAAGCCGCCGGTGAAATCTGGCACCTGCTCGACACACGCTATGGCCTACCGGTGACGATGGTGGAAAATGACCGCCTTTCACAAGTCAACTTGCAGAAATACAATGTGTTGATTATGCCAGACGGGAACTATAGCACCGGCTTGGTTCCGGATAAAGTGCGCGAATTCATCAACGGCGGTGGCACCGTGATAGCCATCGGCGACGCGTTGCAATGGCTGCGCAAAAACGGGCTGGCCGCGCTCGAATTTCGCAACGCAGCCTTCGATTTGCTGGGTCGTCGCCCTTATGATATTCTGGACAAAGACCGCGGCGCGCGGCGTATGGCAGGTGCTATTTTCGAGGCGGAACTTGACCTCACCCACCCGCTCTGTTTTGGCTACGAACGCACCCGATTGCCCATGTTTCTCGGCGACACGATTTTTATAGAAACCACCAAAAACCCGTATGCGACCCCGGTGGTTTTCACGAAAGAACCGCTTTTGGCGGGCTATATTCATCCAAAACAAAAACCGCTGGCAGCCAACTCTGCCGCTGTGACGGTGAGTGGAGCAGGCCGTGGGCGGGTGATATGTTTTGCTGGAAATCCGAATTTTCGCGCGTTTTGGTACGGCACCAACCGGCTGTTTGCCAATGCCATCTTTTTCGGAAATTTGGTGAGCGGCGAGGCCGTGGAGCGAAAATAGAGTAACCGCAAGTGGATGTCAGCACTCCGTCAGATTCACCGAAAGCGCCAGCCCACCATCGGCAGTTTCTTTGTACTTCGTGTTCATGTCGGAGGCGGTTTCTTTCATTGTTTTGATGACCGCGTCGAGGCTGACTTTGGCTTTGGAGGGGTCGCTTTCGAGCGCGATTTGGCTGGCGGTGATGGCCTTAATGGCACCCATCGTGTTGCGCTCAATGCAGGGGATTTGCACCAGCCCGCCAATGGGGTCGCAGGTCATGCCGAGGTGGTGTTCCATTGCGATTTCTGCCGCCATCATCACTTGTGCGTAAGAGCCGCCGAGACACTCGGTGAGCGCACCCGCAGCCATTGCCGACGACACGCCGATTTCGGCCTGACAGCCGCCCATCGCGGCGGAAATGGTCGCGCCTTTTTTGAACAAGCTGCCCAATTCGCCCGCCGTCAGTAGAAATTTCACAATATCTTCCTCCAAAAAACTGTCGCTGAAACAAACGTGGTACATCAGCACCGCCGGGATGACGCCAGCCGCGCCATTGGTCGGCGCCGTCACCACCCGCCCAAATGCGGCGTTTTCTTCGTTGACGGCCAGTGCAAAACAACTCACCCATTTCAGGATTTCCTGAAAGGTGTGTCCGCCCCGGCTGATTTGGCGCACCCAGTCGTCCACATCGTGGTAAGGTTTGTTTTTCAACAACTTACGGCTCAAGGGCGCGGCACGGCGAGCCACGTCAAGCCCCCCCGGCAGTATGCCGTCGGTGTGGCAACCTTTGTAAATGCAGTCGCGCATCACCCGCCAGATGTTCATCAAATCATCGCGAATCTGTTCCGCTGGCCGCCAGATGAGTTCGTTGCGGAATACGATTTCAGAAACATTTTGCCCTTCTTGTGCACACCAGTTGCGCAGTTCGTCGCCATGGTCAATTGGAAAAGGCAGCAGGGTTTCGCCGTCCTGATTCTGCTCTCCCTCCATTACGACAAAACCGCCACCGACGGAATAGTATGTGCGGCTCGTGCCATCTCCATTTTGGTAAAAAGCCCTGAAAACGAGGCCGTTGGCATGATAGGGCAAAGTTTGTTCGTACAAAAAAACGACATCGCGGTCGGGGTCGAATGGGATATCGCGCTGGCCACCGAGCCGGAGTTTTTTGGTCGCATGGATGTGTTGGAAATTCTGCTGCACCGCCTCCACCGGAATCGTCACCGGGTCGTCGCCGTTCAGGCCGAGCAACACGGCGAGGTCGGTGCCGTGGCCTTTGCCCGTTTTGGCGAGCGAACCGTAGAGTTCGACCTGCACAGAGACAGTTTGTTCCAAATCAATTTCTTTTAAAAAACGCTGTGCAGCCCGCCAAGGCCCCATGGTGTGCGAACTGCTGGGGCCGATGCCGATTTTGAAAATGTCGAAAACACTGATGCGTTCCATGTGTGAGAAGCGAGGGGTGAGAAGTGAGGGGCGAAAGTAGCAGAAAAGGGATTTTCAAAAGATTTTACATTTGCTGCAAAACACGACTGCCGCACCCTCTCATGCCAGACGCGAAACCTGTCAAAATTTTTATCGCCTACGCGCACGCCGACGAAGCCTTCCTGCGTCCGCTCCGCAAACACCTCGAAGTGCTGGAAGACGACGGCGTGTCCATTTGGTACGACGGCGAAATACTGCCCGGCGAGGGGTGGGACGCGAGCATCAAAACCCGCCTGAAAGCCGCCGATATTATCCTTCTGCTGGTTAGTATTGACTTCTTGACCTCCGATTATGTGAAAGGTACGGAACTGCCTACCGCCCTTAGCCGTCACGCGGCGGGTGAGTGCGTTGTGGTGCCGGTAATTGTTCGCAACTGTTTGTGGCAGAAAAAATTAGGCAATTTGCAGGCATTGCCGAAAGAGGCTTTTCCGGTAGAAAATTGGTCGAGTCGGGATACTGCTTATCACAATGTGGTGGAGGGTTTGGATAGGGTGATTGGGGAGATAAAAAAGCAGCGCCTAGCTGACGAACAACAAAAAAAGGAAGAAAAGGAGAGAGCTAAAAGAGAAAAAGAGGAGGCCGAACGCCGCCGCCTCTCTACTGCAGTCAACGACCTTATGGTATTAGTAAAAGGTGGGGTTTTTACAATGGGCAGCAGTTCCTATAGTGAAAGACCTCTTCATGGTGTTGGTGTCTTTGATTTTCATCTCTGCAAATATCCTGTAACACAAGGACTATGGAAACAGATTATGGGCAACAATCCATCTTCTTTCTTAGGCAACGATAGCCGACCGGTAGAACAAGTGAGTTGGAACGATGTGCAGGAATTCATCAAAACCCTTAATAGGATGACAGGTAAACGATTCCGACTACCGTCCGAAGCCGAATGGGAATACGCTGCTCGTGGCGGCAAGCAAAGAAAAAATCTCATGTATGCGGGCAGTGACAATGAGGATGAAGTAGCTTGGTATTCGGGCAATTCCAGCGGAATAACCCACTCTGTCGGACAGAAAAAGGCTAACGAACTGGGCCTTTACGATATGAGCGGCAATGTGTGGGAGTGGTGTGAGGATGTCTGGCATCCTGATTATAAAGGAGCGCCTATCCAAGGCTCGGCATGGGAATCGGATGGTGACCAATGGCGGCGCGTCGTTCGTGGCGGCTCCTGGCTCAATGCTCCACGCCACTGCTCCGTCTCGTTCCGCGACTGGAATTATTCTGACTCTTGCGGCCATAACCTCGGTTTCCGGCTTGCATGGTAACCTTGCAATCATTTACCTTTTCTTCTTTCAGCGTAGAGCATCGGAAATTTTTGGAAAAGCGCATACCTGTGAAAATCACCCCTAATCCCGTTTCTTTGTAAAAAATATCAGCCATGACACAACTCACGCTGAACATCAAGCACGAAAAAGATTTGGAAGTGCTCATCCCCTTGCTGGAGCGGCTCAAAATAGAATATACACCTGCGCGGAAAAAGAAATTGAGCGCGGCACAATTAGTGAAATATCAAGAAATAATCGCTGCTGGCGGCGATGCCTCCTACTTCGGCGATGCAGCCGAGTGGCAGCGCGAGCAGCGCAAAGAGCGCGACCTACCTTTCCGTAAATTCGAGCCTGCATGATTCTGCTGGACAGCAACATCCGAGCCTTGTTTCAAACCATTTCACGACTCACATCTCCACCGCCTCACCCGTGAGTGCCGGGATGTACAACTCCCCGTTGAGCACATTTCTCGAAATCACGATGCGCTGCACCTCCGACGTGCCTTCGTAAATCTGGGTGATTTTCGCGTCGCGCATCAGGCGCTCCACATGGTATTCTTTTACAAAACCGTAGCCGCCGTGGATTTGCACCGCCTCGACGGTCTGGCGCATAGCAACTTCGGAGGCAAATACTTTGGCCATGGCAGCCGCCTGTGTGTAATCCATGTCGTGGTCTTTCATCACGGCAGCGCGATAAACGAGCAAACGGGCGGCTTCGATTTCGGTCGCCATATCGGCGATTTTGAAAGCGATGGCCTGATGCTGGCTGATGGGTTTGCCAAAGGCGCTGCGTTCTTTGGAGTACGCCACGGAGAGTTCGTAAGCACCCGCCGCGATGCCCAATGCCTGAGAAGCAATGCCGATACGGCCACCGGAGAGGGTCTTCATGGCGAATTTGAACCCAAAACCGTCGTCGCCGATGCGGTTGGCTTTTGGCACTTTCACGTCGGAGTACATGATGGAGGTAGTGTCCGAGGAGCGGATGCCGAGTTTATCCTCTTTTGCACCGATGGTGACACCCGGCGAGTCGGCCTCCACGATGAGGCAGTTGATACCCCGGTGCGCTTTTTCGGGGTAAGTTTGAGCCATCACGAGGTGCAATTTGGAAGTGGCGCCGTTCGTAATCCAGTTTTTCGTGCCGTTCAGGAGGTAGTAGTCGCCCATGTCAACAGCGGTGGTGCGCTGGCTGGTGGCATCTGAGCCGGCTTCGGGTTCGGAGAGGCAAAAGGAGCCTATCCATTCGCCGGTGACGAGTTTGGGCAGGTATTTTTGCTTTTGTTCTTCAGTGCCGAATTTTTCGATACCCCAGCAAACCAGCGAGTTGTTGACAGACATGATGACCGAGCAGGAATTGTCCACCTTGCTGATTTCTTCCATTGCCAGCACATACGCGAGCGTGTCCATTCCGCCGCCGCCGTATTCGGGCGGCACCATCATGCCGAGGAAGCCGAGTTCGCCCATTTTTTTGACTTGTTCGTAAGGGTAAATTCCTTTGGAGTCGCGCTCGATGACGCCGGGTTTGAGTTCGTTTTGGGCAAAATCACGCGCCGCTTGCTGTACGGCGAGATGCTCTTCGGTGAGGTGAAACATTTTGAAAAAATGGTAAAAGGTGGATGGTAGAAGGTTGAAGTTTTTTCTGTGGCGAAACCTTTTCTGGCGGCGAAAGTACGCGATTTTGCTGTTTTTGGTAAAACAGAACTTGTCGAAAATCGTCAATTCCCGGAAGTTTAGAACGCATCAAACTTGAAATTTTCACCCGCCAATTCGCGCCGCACCTTTTTCTTTGCCCAATGCAAACCATTTTGAACAAATACGCCCGCCTGCTCACCCACTACTGCCTCCAAGTAAAACCTGGCGACAAGGTTTTCATTTCCAGCACTTTGTTGGCTGAGCCATTGGTGCGCGAAGTATTCCGCGAAGCTTACGCCGCCGGAGCCGCACTCGTGGAGTACGACCTCGCCTTCCGCGAGCGCGAGCGGGTTTTTATGGAAAATGCCAATGACAACGCGCTGCAAAACCCGCCCACGCTGACCCGGCTGGCGATGGAGACTTTCGACTGCTACCTCAACATCCGCGCACCTTTCAACCTGCGCGAAACTTCCGGCGCGACACCCGAACAGGCCAATCTTCGCACCGACGCGCTCGCGCCTATCAACAAGGCCTATTTCGAGCGCACGGCTGACCGCCGCCTGAAACGCAATCTTTGCCAATACCCGACGGATGCCGCTGCCCAAGAAGCAGGCATGGGTTTAAGTGAATACGAGCAGTTTGTGTTCGGCGCCTGCAAACTTTTTGCCGATGACCCGCAGACCGAATGGCTGAAAGTCCGCGCCAACCAGCAACGCATCGTTGACCATTTAAACAACTGCTCTACAGTGCGTTATCTTTCGGACGGCACGGACATCACGTTTTCTACCAAAGGCCGCACTTGGATGAATTCGGACGGCCAGACGAATATGCCTTCGGGCGAGGTGTACACCAGCCCGGTGGAGGATGGCGTGAATGGCACGGTGCATTTTTCCTATCCCTGCATCTATCAGGGCAACGAAGTGGAAGGTGTGACGCTGTGGGTGAAAGATGGGCTCATCGAAAAATGGGAAGCCCGGCGCGGGCAGGAATACCTCGACTACATTTTCACGCTGCCGGGTACGCGGCGTTTTGGGGAGGCCGCCATTGGCACGAACTACGACATCCAACGCATGACGAAAAATATCCTTTTCGATGAGAAAATCGGCGGCACCATTCACATGGCCATCGGCCAGAGTTACCTGCAAACTGGCGGCAAAAATGAATCGCCCGTGCACTGGGACATGATAACGGACATGACGCAGGGCGGCGAGATTTGGGCGGACGGAGAGAAGATTTATGAGAGTGGGAAGTTTTTGATATAGGATCTTTCCGGCGGCACTTCTTTTCCTGTCATTTTGCTGTTAACATTTTGAAAAATAAAAACCTTCTCCGGCGCATTGAGCGCCCTTTCCTAATTTTGCCCGCCAAATTTCCCACCCCTCCCAATACCGAAAGAAAAATGATCAGTACACCAAACTACACCTCCTCTATCATGGTCAAACATTTCATCGCCGCTCTCGGCCTGATTCTTTTTTGCGTTTCGACAGTTTTTGCCCAGAACGACCCGGTGCTGTTCACCGTGAATGGCAACCCTGTGACCGCCTCCGAGTTCAAATACATTTACACCAAAACCAACCAGGACAAAGCAGATTTTTCGGAAAAATCCCTGCGCGACTACCTCGACCTCTACACAAAATTCAAACTGAAAGTCCAGAAAGCCCGCGATATGCAACTGGACACCGTGCCAGCCCTGCGCGGCGAACTGGACGGCTACCGCCGCCAATTGGCCAACTCGTACCTCGTGGACAAAGAAGTGACCGACAAACTCATCCGCGAGGTTTACGACCGGATGCAGCAGGACGTGGACATCAGCCACATCTTCGTCGCCTGTGACCGCAATGCCAAAGCAGCCGATACCCTCCGCGCCTATTCCCGCGCCATGAATTGGATGAAAATGATAAAAGGCGGGATGGCTTATGAAAAAATCGCCGCCGACAGCTCGGAGGACAAATCGGCCAAAGACAATAAAGGTGCCCTCGGTTTCGTGACCGCCATGCTGCCCGACGGCTACTATGAAATGGAAAAAGCCATTTATGCCGCCAAACCCGGCGACATCCGCCTCGTGCGCTCCAACTCGGGCTACCACATCGTGCGCGTCAATGCTTTCCGCCCAGCGCGCGGCGAAGTAGAGGTGGCACAAATCCTAATCCGAAAAGGCGACACTGACGAAAAAACTGCCAAGCAACGGATGCGTGCCGACAGTGCATACGCCGCGCTCCAGCAAGGCATGAAGTGGGAAGAAGTTTGCGCCCGCTATTCCGAGGACAAGGTGTCGGCCCCCAAGGGCGGCTATCTCGGCTTTTTCGGTATCAACCGCTACCAACGCAGTTTCGAAGATGCTGCCTTCAACCTCGAAAAAGACGGCGACTTCTCCGCACCCGCCGAGACCAGCATCGGCTGGCACATCATCCAGCGCAAAAGCCGCCGCCCGGTAGGCTCGTTCGAGACCCTGAAACGCGCCCTCACAGAGCGCGTCAAACGCGATAGCCGCAGCGAGATAGCCAAGCAAAGCATGATTGGGCGCATCAAAAAAGAGAGCAACTTCCAAGAATTCCCCAAAGTATTGGCTACGTGGGCTGCCAAACAGACCGACTCCGTTTTCCATACTTTCCGCTGGAAACCCGACCCCACAAATCCGCAGACACCTTTGATGCGATTCAAAGACAAAAACTACACCCTCGCCGAATTTGAAGAATACTGCGCCCGCGCCAGCCGCGACCGTATGCGCGGCGCAGGCCTGCCCATCGAGGAGACTATCCAGAAACTCTACAAAAACTGGACAGACGAAACGGCCATGCAGTACGAGGAAACCCAACTTGACAAAAAATACCCGGAGTTCAAGTCGCTCATGCGCGAATACGAGGAGGGCATCCTGCTTTTCGAGGCGCTGAAACAGAATGTGTGGGACAAAGCCAACCAAGATTCCGTAGGTCTCGAAAATTATTTCAAAACCAACCTGAGCGAGAAATACCGTTGGGACGAGCGCGCCCGCCTGAGCATTTACACCCTCAAAACGGACGATGCCAAGGTGCTGGCCGAAGTGCGCGAATACGCCGCCAAAAATCCCGCCGCCAAAGTGCTCGAAAAATTCAACAAGAAAGAAGGCGAGGTGCTTACCGTGCTGGAGCGGACTTATGAAAAAGGCAAGTACAAAGAACTCGGCAACCTCTGGAAAGCGGGCGACATGACCGAGGCCAAAACTGACGCCGGTACCAAAACCGCATCTTTCCTCAAAATCGAGGAAATAATACCGCCCACTGCCAAAATCCTTTCAGAAGCACGCGGCTATGCTGTGGCCGACTATCAGGATTTTCTTGAAAAACAATGGATTGCAGAACTCGGCAAGCAATACCCGGTCAAAATAGACGAAAAGGTGTTGGCTACTTTGATTAAAAAGTAGAGCGCGATATTTAAAAAGAAGGCAGCGCCCTCGCGGATTCTCTCCGTCGAGGGCGCTGTCTTTCTAAAATCAATTTGCGGTCAGACTCTCCCCTCTCCTATCAACTGTCTCGCCTGTCCGACCCAATCTTCCTGATATATTTTCCCGGGGCTGATGCCGATTTTCTTCGCTGCGCTGATAATGGCATCGTCGTCCCAATGGCTGATTTGTGCATAAGTGAACACGCCCAGCCCATGCAGTTGTTGTTCGATAGTCAGTGTGACGCCTCCGATGATTTTCAAATCGTCGGGATTGTCGGGGCCCGGTGCGGAGCGGGCGGGGCCACCTTTGCTGATGCCGGTTTGTTTTTTGCCGCTGCGAGCAGGCTGGTTTTTTTGCAAATGTTCGATTTCGGCGCGGGCAGTGTCAAGCAGTTGGATGAGTTGGTTGCGTTCGGCTTCCAATTCGGCGGCTGTTTTTTCAAAAGTCAACAGTTTTTGTTGCATGGACTGGAAGTCGCGGTAGAGCATTTTCCAAGCGTTGAGTTCCTCCTGCATCCGGCCAAGTTCGATGTTGAGTTGAGTATTTCGGGTGCGGAGGGTGTTTGCTTGCTCTTCGATGAGTCGGAACCGCTCTGCAAAACGGGCGGCGTTGGCCTCGGCTTGTTCCACGCGGAGTGCGGCGGATTGTTCGATATTGGCAAACACAACGCGCTCTTGTTCGATGACAGCAAGCCTGTCGCGGAGGTTGTCCAATTCGAGCGAAGCCCGTTTGAAATCCGCCTCGCGCAAATCGTGCTGGTGCTTGATGTGCGTGTACAGCCGTGCCAGCACACTGCGGTCGTGTTCGCTGCGGTCGAAAGCGCGGCGCACGTCCCTTTCTGGGAAATTGGCACGGAGCGACCAGCCGATGATAGCACCGGCGACCGTGAAAATGGCCCATACGAGCCAGTAAAAAATCGGGTCTTGCATAAATTCGTCCATGACCACTGATTTTTTTTGGTGCCCGCACCTTCGTATAAAGGCAAAAGGTGTGACACGGTTTTGACCAAAGGTGGCAGAAATATTGCGAAAATTGTGCCTTCCGCACGGATTTTGTGTTCTTTTGCGTTACTCCGCACACTCAAGCAGCAATTCTTCTGGATTATCAAATCGGCCTTCAAATGTCGTTGGGGAGCGCTTTCTGACCCGCAAAGTTCTAAACTTTTTGGAAATCAGCAACTTAGAACTTTGCAAAGCAAATCTTGCCATGAAACCAACCATGACGGCACGGACAAAAATACGCAACTGTTGCCCCAAAAAAATACTTCAAATACCGCATCGCGCATGAAACAACACTACCGCTGCCCCCCAATTTTTGGCTTGATTGTCAAAGCGATATTGCTGTTTTTGCCCAATGCCGAACTTGTTGCCCAGTCTGATTCGCTTGCTGCGCCCTTTATCCATATTGACTCCATCACGATAGAAGGCAACCGCAAAACCCGCACCTCGCTCATTCTCCGCGAACTCGAATTTGCTGCAGGCGATACCCTTTCCACCACCAACCTGGCAGCCACATTGGAGCGCAATAGCCTTCGTTTGATGAACCTCGGCATTTTCAACACCGCCCGCATCAACGTGCGCTCGTGGAACGCCGACAACCACGTCGTGCTGCACATCACCCTGATAGAGACGTGGTTTGTATATCCCGCGCCCATTTTCGAACTGGCCGACCGCAACTTCAATGTGTGGTGGAAAGAATTCAACCGCTCCCTGAAACGGGTCAATTACGGCCTCGACTGGAACCAACTCAACCTCACTGGCAACGCCGATATCCTGAAAGCCAAAATCCAATTCGGCTACTCCAACAAATACGAAGTCCAGTACCGTCGCCCCAATTTCAACAAACGCCGGACGCTGGGTTTTGAGGCCGGCATCACATACAGCCGCTCGCGCGAACTGGCCTACGCCACCGAGGACAACAAACTGCGCTTCCATGTGAATCCCGACATCTGGCAAATCATCCAACTTTCCACCGGGGGCAGTCTGCTGTGGCGGCCTAAATTGTTCACAACACACAGATTGACAGCGGAATATCGCTCCATCACCGTCGCAGATTCGATTGCCAGTTATTTCAATCCCAATTTTTTCCTCAATGGCGACACCCGGCAACGCCACCTCAGTTTGCTCTACAACGTGACGTTCGACTACCGCGACATCCGGCCTTACCCGCTCGAAGGCTGGCTCTTTTCCGGCGAAGTGCGTTTTAATGGCCTTTTGCCCGGCGACAATCTGCGGCTTTTTCGCGCATATGCAGAGTTTGCAAAATACTTCCCTTTTTGGGAAAAACGCCTGAGTTTTGAGACTGTGCTACGAGCTCGCACCAGCCTGCCGCGCTGTCGACCACCTTATTTCAACAATCAGGCGCTCGGATACGGCGGCAGTTTTGTGCGCGGCTACGAATATTATGTGGCCGACGGGCTGGACTTTGGATTGCTCAAAACAGCCGCGCACATCCAACTTTTCAACCGGACTTTCTTTTTGGGAAAATATATGCCAGTCGAGGGATTTCGCAATTTGCCAATGAAACTCTACCTCTCGCTCAATAACGACATCGGGTACGCCAACGACCCGTGGTACGGCGTCCAAAACCCGCTCTCCAATCACCTCCTTTGGGGTTATGGCTTTGGCCTCGACCTCGTGGTTTGGTACAACAAGACCTGCCGAGTAGAGTGGAGTTGGAACGACAAAGGCGAAAACGGGTTTTTCCTGCGCATCAATACGGGGTTCTAAAACGGTTGAGAATGGTAGGGATGGTTTAGAATGGTTTAGATTGTAGAGGCCACATTCGATTTTCAAAACCATCAAACCCCTCTAAACCATCAAACCATCTAAACAAATCAGAATGCGCCCTCTATTTCGCCTTTTTTGGCTTCCCCTGTATCGGCTTTGGGCGCTGCGCCATATCCGACGGGAGCGGGTGTTCAGCCACGCAGGTTTGCGGCTCACCGTACCGCCGGGCGTGTTTCATCCCGGCATATTTTTCAGCACCCCGATTTTTGTTTCTTTTTTGCAAAACGTTGATTTTCAGAAAAAGAAGGTACTCGATGTGGGTACGGGCAGCGGTTTGCTCGCTCTTTTTGCTGCCCGGCGCGGCGCGGCAGTCACGGCTTTGGACATCAATCCAAAAGCCGTCGAAACCGCCCGCCGGAATGCCACAACGAATGGCCTCTCGCTTACCGCAGTCGAAAGCGACTTGCTCGACCAGCTGCCGCCGCAAAGTTTCGATTTTGTGCTGATAAACCCGCCGTATTACCCTCGCCCGCCCCGCGATGCCGCCGAACGCGCCTTTTTTGCCGGTGAAAATTGGGAATATTTTGAAAAACTGTTCCGCCAACTACCGCAGTATTTAAACCCTTCGGGTACGCCAGGCTCTCTTGAATCTCTGCCCACGCGCTCGACGGTTTGGATGATACTTTCCGAAGATTGCCATTTTGAAAAAATAACAGCGATTGCAGGAAATGCTGGTTTTCGGCTCCAAGTAGTTTTTGAAAAGAAGAAATGGGGCGAGCGTTTTTTTGTAGCCGCAGCCTGTTGATATAGCGGTATGCCGCAAGCCCAGGGGTAGCGATTTTTTGAAAAAATGTCACTGCCCGTTTACCACCAACTCCCATGTGATGGGGCAATGTGCCCGCAGCATAGCCGTCACGCCGCAGTATTTTTCCTGCGACAATTCGATGGCCTTGCGCACCTTGTCTTCGTCCACATCTTTTCCTGAAATACGGAAAGTCAGTTTGATAAACTTGTACACCTTCGGGTGTTCTTCGGTCTGTTCGGCCTCTGCTTCAATGGTGAGGCCGTCGAACGCGACGCGCATTTTTGGCAGCAGCGCGGCCACATCCATGCCAGTGCAGCCGGTGAGCGCGGTCAGCAGCAGAGCTTTGGGGCCGGGGCCAGTGTCGTCGCCAAGCGGAGGTTTACCATCAATACGGACGATGTGGTTGTTGACTTCGCTGTCGAAGGCCAATTTGTTGACCCAAGTAGTGGTGACGTGGTGTGTGGACATGGGAAAGGTCTGTTGTCGCTTTTTTTGTAAACAACAGCAAGATTTGGAAGAGTGTTGGTAAATGACTGAAATCATCTGCAACTACTGCCTACTTTCGCACAAAATGACTGTTCGACTATGAAAAATATTCTCCTGCTCTCGCTCGCATTTTTGCTAACCGCAACTTTTTCCTGCAACCAGTCGCCAACAGTGGCGACGACCGTTTCTGGCGGTACTTGCGACTACCTGAAAAACGAAGAAACTGGCGTGAAAACCGGCGGCATCCGTCTCATCCCGCTTGACGGCGGCAAATACAAAGTCTGGACAAAACGCATCGGCAACAACCCCCGCGTCAAAGTCCTGCTTCTGCACGGAGGCCCCGCTTGCACCCACGAATATTGGGAAAGTATGGAGAGTTTTTTGCCGCAAGAGGGCATCGAATTTTACTATTACGACCAACTCGGCTCGGCCTATTCAGACCAACCGACGGACACGAGCTTGTGGAATTTGCCGCGCTTTGTGGAAGAAGTGGAGCAGGTGCGGCAGGCGCTGGGGCTGAACAAGGACAATTTCTACCTGCTCGGCCACTCGTGGGGCGGCATCCTCGCGATGGAGTACGCGCAAAAGTATCAAGACAACCTGAAAGGTTTGATTATCAGCAACATGATGATGAGTTGCCCCGACTACGACAAATATGCCAACGAGGTGTTAGCCAAGCAATTAGACCCGAAAGTACTGGCCGAAATTCAGGCAATAGAGGCAAAAGACGATTTTTCCAACCCGCGCTACATGGAACTTTTGAAGCCGCATTTTTACAAAAAACACATCTGTCGCCTCGAAGAATGGCCCGACCCGGTGAATCGCGGGCTGGACAACATCAACCCTACCATCTACGTCACGATGCAAGGCCCAAGCGAGTTCGGCATTTCGGGAAAATTGGAAAAATGGGATGTCACGAAGGATTTACCCAAAATCAAAGTGCCGACTTTGAGCATCGGCGCCACGCACGACACGATGGATCCGGAGCACATGAAATGGGTGGCCGGGCAGGTGCAAAAAGGCCGTTTCCTGCTCTGCCCCAACGGCAGCCACATGAGTATGTGGGACGACCAAGCGCATTATTTCCCCGGCCTGATTTCCTTTTTGAAAGACGTGGATGCGGGGAGATTTTAATTGACACAGCCTGCACAACTATTTGAAAACGAGCGATTAAAATTCAAGTTCAAGAGGGAAACCCCTCGTGGTGCCGTACCGCGAGGGGTTTTCTTTTTATCAAAATTTGTCAGAAAGCCACACCCAAAGCAAAGCGGGTGTAGGGGGCGAATTCCTTCATGCCCAAGGTGGGGCGCACACCTTGCGAATTGCCGTTGTAGTTGAAACCACCGGAAAATTCGAGCGAGAAATTGCCTTTTGCTTTATGCCAACCGCCGCCGAGCCTAAGGCCATAGACACCTACGTCCTCGTAGCGTTGTTCTTCGACCACCGTGTTCACAAAATCAAAAATAAAAATCGAGTTAGGGTCAATAACAGTCGTCTCGCTGCGCGTCGTGATATCGTGTTGGCCGAAATACAAACCACCTTCGATAAATACGCCTTGCATAGCTGCATCACTGTATTGGCGCACGAAAGCGCTCATACGGGAGCCCTTGTTGTAAGTCTCATCCCAAGACGAAGCAGGGATACCCAACATCCAAAGGCTTGCGCCGCTGGTGCGGCGTTCAAACCATCTTTGGTACTCTATCATGAAGGTGGTGTTGGACGAAATAGCGCGTTCATAATTCAGGGAAAATTTGCCGATAACTGGTTGGAGCGGGGTCATTCGAATAGAATTTTGTTGGGAGGAAAGGGGCTTGGCCAACAAAGATATAGATATGATAGCCAAGGTTTTAAGCGAAAATCGAACGTTGTTTTTCATTGTGTCTGAAAATTTTGTTGAGGCAAAAGTGGGGGCATCGTTGCCTTGCTGGGAACTGACTTTTGCCACTGACAAATATTTTATTCTTGCATTTCAGGAAATAAAAATGCGAGACAGCTACAAGTGTTTTTGCCAACTTTGCGCCCGCAATGACAAAAAAAATCCTCCAATTCCTCCTCTTCCTCGGCATCGGGGTCAGCATTCTGTACCTCGTGTTTCGCAGCCAAAACACCGCTTTTCAAGAGCAGTGCCGCCTCGACGGCATCCCCACCGACCAATGCAGTTTGGTGGACAAATTGCTCCACGACTTTTCCACCGTCCACATCGGCTGGATTTTGGCCGTCGCCGCCGCTTTCACCGTGAGCAACATCTTCCGCGCCCTGCGCTGGCAAATGCTGATAGAGCCGCTCGGTCACCGGGCAGGTTTTGCCAATTCATTGCTAACCATCTTGTTAGGATATTTTGCCAACCTCGGCTTCCCGCGCATGGGCGAGGTGGTGCGTGCGGGTTCGCTGGCTCGCTACGAAAAAATTCCGTTAGAAAAAGTGATGGGAACGCTCGTCGTAGACCGCCTGATGGATTTCTTATGCCTCGGTTTGGTCGTCGGGTTGGCTTTCCTTTTTGAAGGTCAAACGCTGCTCAATTTTATTTCCCAGAACCAAAGCGGCGGCGCTCAAAGTGGAAGTTTGCTCCAAAATACGTTGGTGCTCACCGCGCTCGGCTTGATGTTGGCCGGTGCTGTCAGTCTGTTTATTTTCAGAGAAAAAATCGCGCATTTGCCTGTTTATCAGAAAATTGCCAAATTGGTGAAAGGTTTTTGGGACGGGCTGCGCAGCGTATTCAAACTGAAAAACCCCGCCCTGTTCTTGCTCTATTCCGGGGGCATTTGGCTCATGTTTTTCCTGCAATGCTGGTTCAATCTCATCGCCTTCCCGCCCACAGCCTCGCTCGGCGCGGGCGCGGCGCTGATGATTTTTGTATTTGGCACACTCGGCATGGTCATCCCCTCGCCGGGCGGCATGGGCACATTTCACGCGCTGGCTATTGCGGGGCTGGCACTGTACGGCATCGGCGGCGGCGACGCATTTTCTTATGCCAATATCGCCTTTTTCGCTATCCAGATTTTTTACAATATCGTGGCGGGAGTGCTTGCGCTGGTGTTTTTGCCAATCATCAATCGAAAAATGGACGAGCAAAAAACTCATTGACCTTTTTTATCCCGCCAAGCAACCAATAACATAATAGGAGCAATGACAATGATGGCAATCAATATTCCAAACCATAGACCCAATTTTGCCTGACTGCCATTGGCTACCCGAATGATATGCCAAGTGATTGCGGTGAACATTAGGCTGACTAAGGCATTTGTCACACGGATAATCATCCTGGCTTTGCGATACTCAAAGGCTGCATTTTCCGTAGTAATCTTACGGAGGTAATTGAACTGATGTGGGGATTTTGCCAATGAGATCATCAAGACGATAAGGCCGGACGACATAACAGGCAGGAGAAAAATCGTGCTTTTTGAGCTGTAACCGTCTGCCTCACCAGCAGCGTTGAAATGTATGGGAATTTGCTCCGGCAAGTCGGAAAAAGAACCGAGTGCGAGCGCAAAACCGAAGGCTGCAAAAATCCAAGAGGCTACATCCAGCCAAATTTCGAGAGTGGTTTTGGGCAAGTCGAGCATGGGTTGATTTTTCATAGGAGAAAGCATTTTTTGTTGTCCCAAATTTGGGCAATCGAAAGTAAATCACGCAATTAAAGTACGCCGAAAATGTCTCATTTTTCGACTATAACTTCAAAAATACACACTTGGGAACAACTCCCCGCCACCCTTGATGGCTGGCGCAAGGACGGCGAAAAAATCGTGTTCACCAACGGCTGTTTCGACCTGCTGCACTTCGGCCACCTGCACTATCTGGCCGATGCCCGCGACCTCGGCGACCGGCTCGTCGTCGGTCTCAACAGCGCCGCCTCCGTCCGCCGCCTCAAAGGCCCCACCCGGCCTATCAATGACGAAATCACCCGTACTCACTTGCTCGCTGCTTTGGAAGTCGTGGATGCGGTCGTGATTTTTGAGGACGACACGCCGTTGGATTTGATAAAACTCGTTCAGCCTGATATACTTGTAAAAGGCGGCGACTGGCAACCGGAGCAAATCATCGGTTCCGAAGTGGTGCTGGCGCGAGGCGGGAAAGTGCTGAGCCTGCCGTTTATTCACGGGTATTCCACCACGAATATTGAACAGAAAATCAAGGGAAGTTAAAAGTTGTAGGCGCAATTGCGAGGGCTTTTTATTGCTGCCAATTACCCTATAACCGCCCGGTCTTTTGCCACATATTGGGCGTAAAGCAGCGCAGCACCGGCCAGCGTAAGGTCTTTCAACAAGACAGCCATTGCCATTTGTTCGCCCCGCATTATGGCTGGCAGGTGTAGCAGCAGAATAAAAAGAATGAGCTCTACGCCCAGCAAGGTGGCAGCGAGTTTGTCGTATTTTCCGAGCAGCATGGCGACCGACGCACCAATCAGACCCGCCCCGGCGAGAAAAAGCCAGAAATACGGCACAGGCAGGTAGTTCGGAATCATGTCAACCATTTGGCTGGCGTTCATAAAATGGAAAAAGCCGAAAATGGCGAACGGAATGGCAAAAAGCCAGCGACCGAGGGATAAAAAAGCATTCATTGGCGGACGTTTTGTATAAAAGACATTTTAAGCTTGCTACAGATTCTAAAACGGAAGAAACCGATAGCTTTTATCCTCACTCCGTAATCTCCAGTTTAAACAACCTGAAATCGCGACCATAACTACCCACTACAAGAAGCCGGTTTTTGCCTAGCATCAATACATCAGGCGTATGCAGGAATACTTCTACTTCTTTGAAATCAAAAACAGAATCGAAGGTTTTTTTGCCGTCCGGCCCCACCGTGCATAGCACGACATGGGGTTTGTTACTTTTCAGGGCAATCCCGGACGAACCGGGCGCCACCACCGCATCAATGTCCTTCACAGTTTTAAACTCTTTGCGAAAGTTTTTTGCGTTGTCATTGTAGAGAAAGAAAAACGTGTCATCCATGCGGACAGGGATGTGAAACAAGCCCTGAATCGTGCCGCCGCCGGTAATTTTGTGCGGTACGACAACTTCGTTTTCCACTTTTCCGGCCGGATCAAATTGGATCAACACAATCATTTCCGAATAATTGTTGACGCTGTGCAACGATTTGCCCTGCGTTTCTACCGTCCAATCCTGTTCCATGTCGAGATAAACTCTGCCGTCCTCTGCCAACCAAGTTTTGAATATATTGAAATACTGAAAACCATAGCCGTACATAAGGCTTGATTTTGACTCCATAAAAGTCTTGGTCGCAGACATATAAGGATTCAGCACCGGTTTGCTGGGTTTCCAAGTCGAACGGTCTATTTTGAGCCAAACCGTCCCAAGAGAAGTAGGTGGCAGACCATTTTTGAAACTTCGCCTTTTTTCTGTGAGATTGTACATACCAACCCCGTACAAATTTCCTTCCTTGTCCGCATTGATTTGAAAATCAAGCAAAAAGTATTGACCCAAATCAAGCACTACTCGCCGAGGCACATCTTCTCCCGCTGGAAAAATGAATACCTCTTCGGAGAACTGCTTCCCGTCTTTGTTCTTGTCATGCTCGTACGAAATTAGTGCGCTGAAGTCGCCCTGATTTGTGAGCGAAAGCCCTCTGATGCCCATATCGCGATGGATATAAGGGAAAGTCGCCGCTCCTTTCCGAACCACCTGAAACTTACCGTCGTATACAGTAAATGTTATCTCTTCAAGACTTTTCCCCTTCACGGCGGGACGGGCAACGACTGCCAGCAGTGTGCTATCCGGCGAAATAATAATATTGAAACGCCCTCCCCCTTTTTTCGATTCCATTTCGGCCACTTTGACTGCCTTGCCCAACTTGCCACTTCCGGTCAGTTCTTGCCGAAACATATATCGCATATCCTTCTCCTTGTCAAAGTAGGATGAGAAAAAGTAAGGATGCCGGTTGAGGACATAAACACCGTAATAATAAACCGTTTTTTCTCCAGCCTTGCCGACCGAAAGCGGCAAAGAGTATATCTGCTTGAGATTCTGATCGTATTTTTCAATCAAAACGGTCGGGTCTTTATCTGCAATAGAGCCGAACAAGACCTCTCCGGCTGTTACCTTATCTTCAGATTTGACCAAGAAAATATGGCCGATACTGTCCTGAAATATATCCTTGACATATGTGCGTTTCCGTTCATTTTCATAGGGTGCGCTCATCTCCACCCTCAATTTATCGCTTTTTTGGGCAAAGACTGGGAAAATGAAAAGAAGCATACTAAGAAATGAAAGCAGTTTCATAATGATCACAATGTTGATTATTGATGTATTAATTCTACTTTGTCAGATTAAAAAACGATATAATTTTGAATTTTTATGGAGTTA
>CAYZVM010000020.1:0-43008 GCA_964481485.1 uncultured Saprospiraceae bacterium
ATTTTGCGGATTTGAACGGATTATTTTTCTCTGGTTTTTTCAAAAAATCTGTTTGAATCCGCAAAATCCGTGTCATCCGTTTTCCAATCTTTCTAATTCGGTGGGTCTAATTTGGGTTATTCTAATTCACTACAAAGACCGACAAGTCCGCTAAAAATTTAAAAATCAATCTTTTGCGCTCTTTGCGGTTAATTCTGTTCGAGCGCTACACCGCCACCGCCGGGGCAGGCCGCCAACCCCGCAGTTTTTTCAGCAGTTTGCAAAGTTTGAGATTGAGCGAGGGGTTGGCGTTGAAAAAATAGCCGTTGACGGTCATCCACTTTTTCTCTTTTTTGATGTCGCGCAATTCGTTGTACAACACCCGGCGCGGTTTGTCGAACGGTGCGCGCCAATACAGCCCGCGGTCGGTCATCGCGAAACCTTCTTTGCAGTTGCCTTTGAGCGACAAATCGCAGATAAACCAAACTTTTTCTTTGCGGTCGGCGAACAGAAATTGTTTGCAAACATTTGCCAACAGCTCTGGGGGCATGGAGATAAAATCAAAGTAAAACAACTCTTCTTCACGCTCAAAATCGAGAAAATCCCAAATCATCTCCCGCAAATCGGTTTTTCCCGCCTGCACTTTTTCATATTTCAAAATGGACGGCGGCAACATCACGCCATTCAAATCGGGGCAAAACTGGATGATGAAATAATCGAGGAGCCCATCAAACGCCGTGTCGAGCCGCCGGTCAATATCTGGCAAAGCCTCCGTGCCAAAACGCTCCCATTGGATGAGCACATCCTCTGCAATTTGCTCCGCCCGCACGGAGTAGATCTCTCGAAAACGCGACTGGTAAAAACGCTCCACATAATCGCTGTACCGCGCAGCGTCGTGTTCCTCCTCCACGCGGCGGCGCAGACTGTTGAAAAACAATGCCTTGACTTGTTCGGTTAAAGTGTCCGGGTCAAAGTCGAGGGGATAAACGGGTTCGTACGCGCTCGGCTTCCGCGATTTCTGCTCAAAATGAAAACCACAATGGTGGCAAAACACCGATGCCAAAGGGCTATGCGCATGGCAAGCCGGACAGGGCTTGGTTTTTTCCAAGAACTTTTCCCCGCAGCGGTGGCAGAACTTCGCTCCGGGGATTATTTCGGCGGCACAGTTTGTACAGAGGTGCATGGTGATTCGTCATTTTTACCCGCCGTAGTTTTCAACGAAGGCGGGAGTTTCACCCATTATTGAGGATGAAATTCAGGCGACAAAATTGAAACTATTTGTTTTTAAAAACAAATTTTGGGAAAAATATTTTTTGCACCAACAGCAATTTCTTTTTCAGCAATGGCGAAAAAAATCAAAAAATCCGACCTCTCGCAAAAGGTGTGCGTCACCTGCGGCAGGCCTTTTTCATGGCGAAAAAAATGGGAAAAAGTGTGGGAGGAGGTGAAGTATTGCAGCGAGCGGTGCAGAAAGGGAAAGGCGGGAAAAGAGAAATATTGACAGAAAAAAGTCTGAAAATGAGCAAATTTACCCACCGCCTTCATGGACAAACTTTTCCCAGATATCGGGCCGGCGCTCTTTGGTGCGCAGCAAACTTTGTTCGTGCCGCCATTCGTCAATCAATTTATCATTGCCCGACAGCAGGATTTCCGGGACGCTCATGCCCTCCCATTCCGCAGGGCGGGTATAGACGGGCGGAGCCAACAAATTGTCTTGAAAACTGTCGAACAAGGCCGAGGTCTCGTCGTTCAAAACGCCGGGGATGAGCCGCCCGACCGCGTCCACCAGCACGGCTGCGGCGAGTTCGCCACCTGAAAGCACATAGTCGCCGATGCTGATTTCGAGCGTGACATATTTTTGACGGATGCGCTCGTCCACACCTTTATAATGGCCGCAGATAACGAGCAGGTTTTGCTGCATGGACAGGCGGTTGCAGAGCGATTGATCGAGCCGGACGCCATCTGGAGAGGTGTAAATGATTTCGTCGTAGGGGCGTTCGGCTTGCAGTTGTTCGATGCAGGCGGCGATGGGTTCGGGTTTCATCACCATACCCGCACCGCCTCCGAATTGGTAATCGTCCACCTGCCGGTGTTTGCCGAGGGCGTAGTCGCGTAGGTGGTGGAGATAGACTTCGAGCAGTCCTTTTTCTTTTGCCCGCTTCATAATTGAATGATTCAGCGGGCTTTCCAAAAGTTCGGGCAGGACGGTGATAATGTCGAAACGCATGATTGGGAGTGCGGTGGGGATTGGCAAAATGCCGGGACAAATATACAGCGGCTACCCGCTTACCTCCCGCTCCTATCTATCACCGTCGCACTCGCCTGCTGCGCGGCGTATAGCTGCACGTCCTGCACATTGACGTGCGGTGGGCGGGTGGCCATCCAATAAATCGCCTCGGCCACATCGCTCGATTTCAACGGTTGAAAATCGTTGTAAATCTTGGCGCGTTCGGTATCGCCGTCGAAACGGGTGATGGCAAATTCGGTCTCTTCCACATGGCCGGGGCTGACTTGGCTTACGCGGACGTTGTGGGCATGGAGGTCGAGGCGCATGGCGCGGGTGAGGGCATCTACTGCGAATTTGGTGGCGCAATAGACATTGCCATTTGCATAAACTTCCTTTCCGGCGCTGCTGCCGATGTTGATGATATGCCCCCGGCGGCGTGCCACCATGCCCGGCGCGATGGCGCGGGTGACATAGAGCAAACCTTTTACATTCGTGTCAATCATCTGCTCCCAATGGTCAATATTTCCTTCGTGGATGGGAGCGAGACCTTTGGCAAGGCCCGCATTATTCACCAGAATATCAATGTTTTGCCACGATTCAGGCAGATTGTCGAGGGCGGCTTGCACCGCGCCTTGCTCACGCACGTCGAATGGGAGCATCAATACATCGGCGTGCAATTCTTCTTCAAATTCAGTTTTTAGCAAAACCAAACGCTCTACGCGGCGACCCGTGAGGATGACGCGGTGGCCGTGGCGCACGAACAATTCCGCCGTAGCGCGGCCAATGCCCGAAGTCGCACCCGTGATGAGTACGGTCAGCACTTCGCGTTTCTCGACGACGGGTTGGGGTGTTGGCTGTGGCGTGAATTCATCTTCTGCGGGCTGCGGCTCTGGGGCTACTTCTGCGGGTTCCAAAATAGGTACCGTGGCCGGGTACAACCGTTCGTTTTCGGCGGTGCGGAGCGCAGGATTGAGCAAAACGGCTTGCGCGTAGTATGCCTCGGCCTGAGCGGCATCCTCGTTTTGGAGGATAGCATTTGCTAAAGCGAGGTGGATATCGGCATCGTTGGGGTCATGTTCGAGGGCTTTTTTGAGGTAATGCACGGCGGTTTCGCGGTAATCGCGCAGATGCTCGCTGGTCATCAGGCCGAGTTTTCGGAAAATGTGGGGATAGTTCGGGTCAATTTCTGCGGCGCGATCCCAGCAATATTTGGCGAAGAGGTAATCGCCTTTTTCGGCGGCCATATCGCCCATGAGGTCGTAGGATTTTGCCTCGTTTTCGGGCTTTGGCTCTTGAGTTTCGACTTGTGGTTCTTGGGGGATGGGTTCTGGCTCTGGCTGGGGCTGATATTTTGCGAGCGCCGATTGGTATTCGTGCCGGAGTTGTTCATTGTCCGGGTGTTGTTCGAGCGCGAAGCTGAACAATTCGAGTCCACGTTCGATATGCCCTTTTTCCAACCAAAACCACGCATCGCGGATGGCCTGCTCTACTTCGGCTGCTTCGTTGCGCGGCGCGGGTGTTTCTTCTTCCAAAAAATCAACATCCGGGAGTTCGGTTTCCACAAAATTCAAATCGGCGGCGGGGAACTCGGTGGCCAGTTCTTCTTCTGTTGCTGCAACCCTTTCATCCGCTGCGGGATTGACGAAAGAAAGTGGTTCATCTATTTTCTCATGCACCCAGACATTTGCCTCTGAGGAATGCCCGTTTTCACCTTGTTTTTCTTCTTGCGAAAAATCAACATCTTCTTCTGCCGGCAATGGCGCAAGCGGACCAGTCACAACGGGCATTGCGGCCAAAGGCACCGCAGGAGCGGTTTGAGGCAGGGGCGGAACAACTTCTTGGGCGTAACCGGCGGCGGCCAATTGGCGGTATTGTTCGTGCCATTCTTGGAGGCCAAATTGCCGGAAAAATATGGCAAAATCGTCGGCCTCAAATTGTTCCCATGTCACATATCCAGCTTCGCGCAGGGCGCTGATAAGTTCGCCTATCTCATTGGCAATGTTGCGAGTAGCGTTGAGTTCGATTTCCAGTGCGGCCTTTTCTTCGCCCTCGGCCTGCTGGTGTCGGGTGCTGAGGTCGAGCCATGCCGTTTGCCAAAAATTCATGTACTGCAAGGCATACACCATGCGGTCGAAATGGGTTTCGACGTATTCAAAAGTCGCGCCGCCGTCGTTGCTCAACTTGCCATCGGCCACCACGGTGAGCAGTCGCCGCTCGCGCAGGAGCGATTGCACCATAGGCAAAGCACCGTCCATGCAGTCGCGGCTTTTCAAAAAATTCGCAGTGACGAACAGCACGACGGGGTCGTTCGTGTCGGCCAGCCGAGCGCTGATGCCGCCCGGCGCTTCGCCCGGTTTGTCGGTGATATGCTCGAAAGGGATGCCGATGCGGCTGAGTTGCTGTTCGACGGTTTCGGCCAATTCGGCGTTGTCGTGGCAGTAGGCAAGAATAATTCGGTTCATGCTTTTGTGTTTGCCGCCATTTGTCAGTCCCGTGCGGGCGACCAAAGGCGCAGATTGTATATCGCGAATTTGGGAAGGTTTACTTTCGCAGGCTATCTATCAATGCAGAGAATTCTTGTTTAAAAACTCCGTATTTGGAGGTGGCCGGGCCGTCGAAACCCGTGTGAATCTGGCGCACTTGGTTTTCTTTGTCTATGATAATCATGGTCGGGAAAGCCAGCACCTTATCCAATGCGGGAAACAATTTCCCCGCTTCGGCTTTATCCGCTTTTCCACCATATACTATGTCAAACGGTATGCCCATTTTCTTTTTGTACTCCAGCAAATGGGCGTTGGCTTGGGTGGGGTCTTTGTGGCGTTCGAAGGAAAAAGCGACGATGGCGAGGTCTTTCGCAGCGTCGGGATTTTCTTTCAAATATTCCCGGAGAAACACCTGTTCGTCGCGGCAATTGGGGCACCAAGTACCCATGACAGTGAAGATTTTGATTTTGTCGTCATAGTTTTTGGAGGGAAACGACAAGTCGCGGCCTTCAGGTGTTTTGACGTTGAAAGAAATATTTGCGCCCGTCTTCAGACTCGTGCGCGTGTTGGCATCGGAGAGTTGGAAATTGGGGTCGCGCCAAGCCGCCCAGAGGGTGCGAAAATGTTTACCGGAGCGATATTCGCCGTTCAGGGTATCACCCCGGATGCTGCCGCTGAACAGGTAGGCGTGGGTGCCGTCGAAGGTGGACATCCAGAATTTTCGGCCTTGCACCGTGCCTTCGAGAAAACGGTAATCGCCTGTTTCTGTGCGAAATGTGCCTTCCAGCCGGTTGCCGGTTTGTTTGAATTCGCCGATGGCTTTTTCCTGCGTGTCGGTTTCGGTGCCAAACAAGACCGCCCATTCGCCGCTGAGGTCGGCATCGGGTTTTTGCTTCAATGGCGTGAATCGGTAATCGCGCCCGGCATGGGCGTAGAACGGGATTCGGTAGTTTTCTCGCGTCGTCACCACCCATTCGCCCTGCATCACGCCGCCGCGGATTTCGACGTGCAGGTAGGATTGGTATTCCGGAAAATGGATGTTCATCGTGTCGCGGGCTCGGGTACGGTCGCGGCCATATTGGATGCTGTCGAGCCGAATGCGTTCTGCGCCGTTGATGATTTCAATATAAAAACGCTCCTCGTCGAGGTATTTTACTTCAAAATTGAAAGGCAGTTCGTTCTCTTTGAATTGGTCGTGCAAGACGATAATGGTGTCTTTGTCGCGCACTGGGATTTGAAATTTATCCAATTCCAACACGCCGCGCCATATACCGGGCGCTACGCGGGTGAAGGTGCTTTCGGCAGTGATGCAGCCCTGAACGAGCAACGCGGTGAGCGCCGCTGAAAAAATGAAAACCAGAAATTTATGCATGGTGCGATAGGCCGGGGTCAGTTGTTCCCGGCGATGTTGCTGCTAAAAACAGGCGAATAGAGGGGTGGTTCAGGCGGTCGCTAAGATGTAGTGGCCAGTCGGTAGAAATATGCTCATATTTTGGAGAAATACCGGAAATCATGGCCGTTCTCAATTTTTTGCAACGCCTCATAAATCAGCCGAATCAGGTTGTTCACATCGTCTTTGTGTGCCATTTCTACCGTCGTGTGCATATACCGGAGCGGTAACGAAATGAGCGCCGACGGCACGCCACCGTTGGAATACGCGAACGCATCGGTGTCGGTGCCGGTGACACGGCTGGCGGCCTCGCGCTGAAACGGAATCTCTTTTGTCTCGGCGGCCTCGATGATGATATCAAGCAATTTTTGGTGTACCGCCGGGGCGTAGGTGACCGAAGGGCCGTTGCCGCAGCGCACATCGCCGTGTTTTTTCTTGTTTATCATCGGCGTCTGTGTGTCGTGCGTCACATCGGTGACGATAGCCACATCGGGGTGGATGCTGTTGGTCACCATTTCTGCGCCGCGCAGGCCTACTTCTTCTTGAACGGAATTGACGATGTACAGAGTGTATGGCAGGCGTATCTTATTCTCTTTCAGCAATCTGGCTACTTCGGCGATACAGAATCCGCCCATCCGGTTGTCCAATGCCCGGCCCACATAGTAGCGGTCGTTGAGGATGGTAAACTCGTCCTGAAAGGTGACGACGCAGCCGACGTGGATGCCCATTTTCAACACTTCTTCTTTGTCTTTTGCGCCCACATCAATCGTGATATTGTCGAGCGCGGGGGCGAGGCTTGCGTCTTTGTCGGTGCGGGTGTGGATGGCCGGCCAGCCGAACACGCCCTCGATGCGGCCGCCTTTGCGCAGATGTACCCACACGCGCATGGAAGGTGCTATCTGGAAATCGCTGCCGCCGTTGCGGATGACGTGGATGAAGCCGTCGTCGGTGACGTAATTGACAAACCACGAAATCTCGTCGGCGTGGCCTTCTATGACGACTTTATAGGGTTGGCCGGGGTTGATGATGCCGTAAGCCGTGCCGTAATTGTCCAATTTCCACTCATCAATATAGGGCTTTAAATATTCGAGCCACAGTTTTTGCCCCGACCATTCGAAGCCGGTAGGGCTGGCATTGTTCAAGTATTGCCGAAGGAAAGTCTCAGAATTGGGTGTAATCATTTTCTGAATGATGGATGACAAATGGTGGATGACAAATGACAAACGCGGCAAGACGTTCATCGTTTATCATACAACATTCAGTATTCAGGTTAGGCATAGAGCGCACCCCAGCCATCTGGGTTTTCGCGCCATTTTTTCAAAATATTCAAATCTTCGCCCGTGACGTAGCCCGTTCGGGCGGCCTCCTCCACGAGCGCGTCGTAGTTCGTAAGTGTCTGAAATTTAAGTTGTTTTTCGGCAAATGCGGTGTGTGCTTTTTCAAAACCATATTGGAAAATAGCCAATACGCCCACTACATCGGCACCCGCCTCCCGGAGCGCATCTACCGCCAAAAGCGAACTGCCGCCCGTGCTGATGAGGTCTTCGATGACCAAAACGGACTGACCAGGATGTAGTTCGCCTTCGATTTGGTTGCGCCGCCCGTGGTCTTTGGCGCTGCTGCGCACATAAATAAATGGTTTTCCCAAGACATCGGCCAAAAGTGCGCCGTGTGGGATGCCTGCGGTGGCGACCCCAGCCACCACGTCGAAATCGCCGAAAACAGCCGATTTTTCCGCCAAGCAATTTTTGATAAAAGTCCGAACCCCCGGGTGCGACAATGCCACGCGATTGTCGCAATAAATGGGCGACAATATGCCCGAAGCCCATGTGAACGGGTCGCGGGGGCTGAGCTTCACAGCTTTGATTTCTAATAAGTTGCGGGCGACTTCGGCTTGCATGTTTAGGAGGTTGCGGGGTCGCAAAGTTGGAGAGCGGCAAGGTTTTTTTATTTGGTTGAACCTCAACCCTTAAACCTTGAACCCTGGTACCTTGAAACCATTTGATTTACATTCGCGGCAAAAATGCTTCAAAAGATGGCGCAAAACTATAAAATCTACCACAACAGCATACCCGTTTTTCTTACCACGCCCGGCGGTGTTGCCGAACTGGGATTTAAACCGGACAAAACCACCTATATCGCGCCCTACATTGGCAAAAAAAAGATGTTTCTGCAATATCTCGACTTGCTCGACAAGAACAAAAACGTGCGCACCGTGGTGCTGCACCACGATGATTTGGAAAAACTCTGGGCAGATTTTCAGGCGTGTTTCAAAGTGCTGGAAGCTGCAGGTGGGTTTGTGCAAAACGCTCAGAATGAATTGCTCGTGTTCCATCGGCGGGCTTCATGGGATATGCCAAAAGGGAAAATAGACGACGGCGAAACGCCCGAACAGGCCGCCGTGCGCGAAGTGCAAGAAGAGACAGGTTTGGTAAATCTGGAACTCGGCGATTTCCTCGGCCACACCTACCACACCTACGAACTGAAAGACAAACGCATTTTAAAAATAACATGGTGGTACCGCATGAAAACGACCGATACGCAACTTGTGCCTCAAACGGAGGAGGACATCGAGGAGATTCTTTGGGTGGAGCCAAAGGCTTGGCTGGCGACCGAGCCGGTGGTGTACCCAAATATCCGGGATGTGATTCAGAGAGGAATGACCGGCAGTGAATGACGCAAAGTGGTGAAATTATTTTCTGACCCGTTTGCAGAACACAAACAAATTTTTCATTTCCACAAAAAATGCAGAAATATTGTCGGGAAAGTTAACTTAGTTTGCCCCCGGAAATGATATATGCTCGTCATTTGGCTGCGTGACCCGGCCAGCAAAGACACCAAATCGAGGCTTGCCCCCGCACAATCGGGGCTGTCCAATTGTCATCCACAATTCATCTTTCAACACGATGCACACTCGTCGCCGCGCTATAAAAACCCTGCTTGCTGGAGCTGCCGCACTCACAGCATCTCCTTCTTTTTCTTTTGCCGAAACAACTGAAAACGAACGGACAACGGACAACAAACAACAAGCAACGATGCGAAAGGGCAATATTCGCCACTCCGTTTGCCGATGGTGTTTCAACGAGGTGCCGCTCGACGAACTCTGCGTTTTTGCAAAACAAATCGGCATCTCCGCCATTGACCTCGTGGGGCCAAAAGAGTGGGATATTTTGAAAAAACACGGCCTCGACTCCTCCATGTGCAACGGCGCGGAAATCAACCTCGTGGACGGCTGGAACGACCCGAAATTCCACGAAAAGTTGATTCAGAATTATTCGGAAATGATACCGCTCGTGGCAAAAGCGGGTTACAAAAACCTCATTTGCTTTAGCGGCAACAAGCGCGGGATGGACGACGAGACGGGGCTGAAAAACTGCGTGGACGGGTTGAAGAAAATCATGTCGCTCGCAGAAAAAAACGGCGTCGTGCTCCAAATCGAAGTTTTCAACTCCAAAGTGAATCACCCCGACTACATGGCCGACAACACGCCCTGGACGGTGGAACTCTGCAAACGCCTCGGCTCCGAAAACTTCAAAATCCTGTGGGACATTTACCACATGCAAATCAACGAGGGCGACGTGATTCGCACCATTCAGAACAACCACCAGTATTTCGGCCACTACCACACCGCCGGGGTGCCGGGTCGCCACGAGATTGACGAAACACAAGAACTCTACTACCCGGCCATCATGCGGGCGATTGCGGCCACCGGTTTCAAAGGCTACGTGGCCCAAGAATTCATCCCAGTCGCGGAGAACAAGTTGGGGTCGTTAGCAAAGGCGATTGATATTTGTGACATTTAAAGATTAAAAAATGAAGCGCTATTTTACTTACAAAGACGAAAAAACTGAAAAGTTTTGGTCTGTTGACATCGCGGACACAACGATAACCATCGTGTATGGGAAAGGTCATACACTCGGGGTCACCCATACCAAAAAGATGGAAAGCCCAGAAGCCGCCGAACGCGAAGTCGCTAAAATGATTAAAGACAAAGTGCGGAACGGCTACCGCGAAACGGTGGAAAAAGTCATCGAGAAATTGGGGCAGGCCGATTTTTGGAACCTCATCGAACGGGCAAAAACAAACTCGGAAGATGTGGAAAGCCAAGTCGAATTGCTGACCGAATACCTGTCGCAACGCACGGTGGAAGATATTTTTGAGTTCAACCGCATCCTCGACCAACTCTACGCAAAATCATACACTGCCAACCTTTGGGGTGCCGCCTACCTCATGAACGCCGGATGCTCCGATGATGGATTCGATTATTTCAGGGGCTGGCTCATCGCGAAAGGCCGAGAGGTGTTTCAAAGCGCGTTGGAAAACCCCGACAACCTCGCCAAATACGTCAGCGAGGACGACTACAATTTCGGCGAGTACGAATCCGAAGAAATGATGGGCGTTGCCGCCAATGCTTTTATCGCCAAAACTGGCGGCACCTTGGATGATTTTTACGACAGCATCCCCAAAAACCCGCGCCCGGAACTTGAGCACGATTGGGACTTTGAAGACGACGACGAACTGAAAAAACGCTATCCGAAGTTGTATAAAAAATTCGGGGGCTAGGCGAACACAAATGTTTCAACACAGAGTCATTGAGTTCACTGAGTTTTATCTTTCTGAAAATCAAACTTTTATTTCTCTGTGTACTCTGCGGCTCTGTGTTAGAAAAAATTTGCCTCCCTAATTAACCTCCTGTGCTAACTACTTTTTCGCCCGACCAACTCTTGCCACATCCCAAAGATTGAATTTGAAATCAAATTTTGTTCTGACTATCAAATCTTTATCTTAAAAACAATGGCAGAAAAATACGATGCTATCGTCATCGGCTCCGGCATCGCCGGGGGCTGGGCAGCAAAAGAACTCACCGAAAAAGGCCTCAAAACCATCATGCTCGAACGTGGCAAAGACGTTAAACACGTCGTGGATTATCCGTCCGCCACCAAAAAAGTATGGGAATTCCCACACCGGGGTCGGCTCACCAACGAAATGAAAGCCACCCACCCCGTGCAAAAGCGCGACTACCCGTACAACGAATTCACGCCCGACTGGTGGGTCAGCGACCTCGAATGCCCGTACACCGAGGTCAAACGATTTGACTGGTATCGTGGCTTCCACGTCGGTGGCAAATCGCTCATGTGGGGCCGCCAGAGCTACCGCCTCAGCGATTTTGATTTCGAGGCCAACGCCAAAGAAGGCATCGCCATTGACTGGCCAATTCGCTACAAAGACATCGCGCCGTGGTACGATTATGTGGAAACATTTGCCGGTATCAGCGGCTCATTGGACGGCTTGCCGCAGCTGCCCGACGGAAAATTCCTGCCGCCGATGAACATGAACATCGTGGAAAAAGACGTGGCCGCCCGCATCAAAGAAAAATGGGAGCACCGCCGCATGATCATCGGTCGCGTCGCCAACCTGACGCAAGAACACAACGGTCGCGGCTCCTGCCAATACCGCAATTTGTGCGCCCGCGGCTGCCAGTTTGGAGCATATTTTAGTACCCAATCCTCCACTTTACCCGCTGCCGTCGCCACCGGCAATCTCACGCTCCGGCCATTTTCCATCGTCAATCAAATTCTCTACGACAAAAACAAAAAACGGGCAAAAGGTGTGCTGGTCATAGATGCCGAGACGATGCAAACCATTGAATACGAGGCAAAAATCATCTTCGTCTGCGGCTCCACGCTCGGCTCTACCCAACTGCTCCTGAACTCCATCGAAATGGGCGGACTGCCCGACGGTCTCGGCAATTCGAGCGGCCAACTCGGCCACAACCTGATGGACCACCACTTCCGCTGCGGCGCAGGTGGCAAAGTGGAAGGCTATGAAGACAAAACCGTTTATGGCCGCCGCGCCAACGGCATTTATGTGCCGCGTTACCGCAATCTTTTTGGCGACAAACGCGACTACCTGCGCGGCTTTGGCTACCAAGGTGGTGCCAATCGCGAAAACTGGAACCGCGAAGTAGCCGAACTCAGCATCGGTGCCGATTTCAAAGAAGCGCTCTGCGAGCCCGGCCAATGGAGCATCGGCCTCGGCGGCTTCGGCGAGATGTTGCCCTACTACGACAACAAAGTCACACTCGACAAAACGAAAAAAGACAAGTGGGGGCAATATGTGCTGGCCATTGACTGCGAACTCAAAGAAAACGAGCACAAAATGCGCAAAGACATGATGGCCGATGCCGCCGAAATGCTCGAAGCCGCAGGTGTCAAAGACGTACAGACCAACGACCGAGGCTCCTTCCCCGGCATGGCCATCCACGAAATGGGTACCGCCCGCATGGGCAACGACCCAAAAACTTCTGTGCTCAACCGCTGGAACCAAATGCACGACGTGCCCAACGTGTTCGTCACAGACGGCTCGTGCATGACCTCCATCGCCTGCGTGAACCCGTCGTTGACTTTCATGGCACTAACGGCGCGAGCCGCCGACCATGCGGTGAGTGAGTTGAAAAAGGGGAATTTGTAACTTTTGTATCGGCGGATTTGCAAATCCGCCGTACCGTGCTGTGTCATTCCGAGCGCAGCGAGGAATCTGGATAAGTTGCTCGATGAGAGGGTTTTATTGGATTATTCGCTTCGCTCAGAATGAAAATTTGGGAAAAATTTAGAAAAAGTAATCGCCCTTGCTTGGCTGCTCACTCCGCCGTTTGTTGTCGGCAACGGGGGAAAATGACATTTTTAACCCACAACGTAATCAAATATGGAAGTATTAGCCGCACTCATCACAGGATTTTTTGGATTGTTTACAGTATGGTACAGCCACCATTTAAATAAATCTCGAAATCTGAACCAACATTCCCATCAGTCCTTTGAAACCACCTCTGCCCCCAATAAACCCATTTCTCGCAACGCAAACAGAAAACCGAAAAAACTTAGCTCGCAATTGATTTTCTCTGTCCTGACTTTGGGCCTTTCCATGTTTACAGCATGGCTGATAGGTTCTGCGCTGGACTTTAGGGAAACTGAGCATGGCATTTTGTTTACGCTTGTTTGGACAATCATACTCATCAGTTTGACCATAAGCAGCTACAAGCAGAGATATTTTCTACAAATGCTAATTTTAATACTAGGAGCGTTTTTCTGGGGAGTTTTGCTTCTCGAATTACTAGGCGACTTGTGATATGCCAAAAAAACACTCATCCACCCACTCGCCGCACACTCAATAAAAATCAATAGAAGAGAACTTCTCCAACGCACATCCCTGCTTGTAATAAAAAATGGAGGTTCGACTGTGAGTCGAACCTCCATTTTCATTCCGAATCACTCCACCACCGTATTTCGATAAATATCCGCCAGCCGCAGTTTTTTCCGGTTGATGGTGACGAAGCCGTTTTCGGCATCCTGCTCCTCAATATTGAGCCATTGGCCGGGGCGATTGGTACGAGAGTAAAGCGATACGGCCTTGTTGTGTTGCCCGATGAATAAGATATGCTGCACACTCGGCAGGGTTTTATAGCGCGGCAATTTCACGCCTAAATCGTAGCGCGATGTAGTTTTGGACAGCACCTCTACGATGATATGTGGGTTCAATAGGGCTTTGATTTTTTTCTTTTTTCCTTGATGGATGTAGTGTTGCGGTTTGCCATGCAAAACCACTACATCGGCATTATGCACCGCTTGGGCATCCGGGATAAATGTGGCGACATTGCTGCCCAGCACATGATGGGGGCCGTCAATGCCAAAAATGAGGTTTAGCAAATGCCCTACTCGCATGACGAGGGCTTCATGTGTCAAAGAAGCATATCCCATAGAAATAATTTTTCCGTCCGAATAGTCAATCCGGTACTCGCACTCAGGGAGACAATCAAAATACTCGTCCAGCGTGGCGGGGACTTCAAGTATTTCCTCCAGTTCAAGACGCTCCTGCAAAGTTTTGGGCAGCAATGGAGCCTTTTTAGGAGCGACAGGAGCAGTAGCCGATGCAGCAGTGGCAGACATATTTTTCAAATTTTGCTCAAAAATACGGTTTACATTTTACATTTTTGATTTTCCGGTTTTGCTGTTTATCACTTACAAATACCCCTTCGCCTGCAGCTGGAACAACCCCACCATCCTCTTTTTTTTGAAAACCATGCAAATGCTCATTGCCCCCGCTGCGCTGCCAGCGTATAGACATAGCAGTTTTCATTTTTGATGCTATACCCGTCAAACGATTTCCACAACTGCAAATGCGGGTACCGGCTGGTATCCAGCGGTTTGCCCGACACCACGACCAACCCGCCCACTTTCTTAAACGCCGCGAATAGTTGCAACTCCTGCTCTGGCGGCAGATACACTTTGTCGAGCCAGCGAAAATAGGAAAATGGCTCGCCGTCGGGCAGCGCATAGAATTTGCGGCCCGCATAGCCCAGCACGGGCGTGGCGTCAAATGGATTGATAGCCACCACCGGCACACCGATTGGCACATTTTTTTGGATAAAAACGCCTGCGGATTTGGCATTGCTGAACGGGTGGCGCATTTCCTTCACCACCGCCGTGCTGCAATAGAATATTTGGGCAGCCAAAATGCCCGACAGAATGGCCGCCCGAGGCCACCCAACCTGCGGCGCAGCCAGCGACCACAAATGCAGACAACCAATGAAAAAAATCATCACCGTGCCCCATTGGCGCACCCCGCCTACATAAACCAACCCGAAAAACAACCCAAACACCAACATCCCCACCATAAAAACAGCCCACACCCGCCGCTCCCACCAAAACAGCCAAAACAACGCTGCCAGCGTCAGAGCGCTTAGCACCAGTCCGACAGCCGTGACACCAAAAACCTGCGTGTCGGGCAACACACCTATCAAAAAAGTGTTTGCGAAAATGCCCTGAAAAGCCATCGCTGCCGATTCGCCGAGCGTGCCCATGTTGGCGTTGTACGGTCGCGTGATGCCGCCGTGCGCTTGCGGATACACCGTCCACAAAAACACCAGCAGCCCCAACAACCAACCCACCACAGCGGGTTGCTTCAAAAAATGGCGGATTTTTTCGCCCGGCCATGTGCCCGGCGCGCTGAGCAGCAAATAAAAACACCACGCGCCCCCGATGATGCCGCCCTGCACCTCCGTCTGGAACAGCAGGAAAAAAACCAGCGCCGTGAGCAGCGCGGTCGGTCGGCTGCTCGCCGAACCCTGCGCCCGGCTGACCAAATCAACCGCCCAAAAAGCCAGCAGCGCCGTGAGCGCGTAGCCGCGATTGACTATCCCGTACTCAAAAAACAAAAAGAACCCCAAACCCAATGCCAGCCGCAGCCACACAGAAAACCGCAGCTTGAAAAACAAGAAGTAATAAACACCGGCCACCGTCAGCAAATGCGCCGCCTGCAACACATTCGCCTCCTCCCAGCCCATACCGGCCGTGAGCGAGCGTGCAATTTTTAAATACACATACCACAACGCGGGATGCCCCTCATAGTCCAGAAAAGCCAGCATGTCGCCCCAACTGAGGTCGCGGGCCAACATCCAAGCCTGCCATTCGTCCTTCCAAAGTTCATGGTAGCCGAACTTGAGCGCCGCCAGCGCGGATACGAACAGCAAGAAAAAAATAAGATTGAAAGTACGGTGGGAACGAAAGTGCTCAAACCAAAAATGCGGGGTGGCAAACATGAGGCAAAGGATTCGTTTTTTAAACAATCGCGCCAAACTACGCGCAAATGCCGAGGCAAAAAAAACGTTTTGCCCAAATATCCACCACGAACTTTTTTAAACAGACAGATCGCTACAAATAACCCTTCGCCTGCAGCCGGAACAACTCCGCGTACTTCCCTTTTTTCGCCAACAATTCCTCGTGGCTGCCGATTTCGAGCAGTTGGCCGTGTTCTAAAAACAAGATGCGGTCGGCCATGCGAACGGTACTGAATCGGTGGCTGATGAGCACACCCGTTTTCCCCTTTATCAATTCTGCGAAACGAACAAACACCTCGTGCTCGGCGCGGGCATCCAATGCCGCCGTCGGCTCGTCGAGGATAATCAGTTGAGCATTGCGCATATAGGCGCGGGCGAGTGCGACTTTTTGCCATTGGCCGCCGCTGAGGTCCACGCCGCCGGTGAAGCGTTTGCCGAGCATTTGGTCGTACTTTTTCGGCAGACCGGTCACCACGCCGTCGGCGAGACTTTTGCGGGCAGCCTCTTCGATGAGGGCGCGGTTTTGCCGCTCGTCAATATTTCCGACGGCGATATTTTCAGAAACGGTGAGCGCATACCGGAAAAAATCTTGGAAGATGATGCCGATTTCGTCGCGCAGGTCGTCGGGGTCATAGTCGCAGAGGTCCACGCCGTCCAGCAAAATGCGGCCCTCATCGGGTTCGTACAGGTGGGCGAGCAATTTGACGATGGTCGTTTTACCGGCACCGTTTTCACCCACAAGGGCGAGTTTTTCGCCAGCGCGGAGATGGAAACTCAGGTTGCGCAACGCCCACTGGTCGCTGCCCGGGTATTTGAAACTAACGTTTTCAAAAACAAACCCCTCGCGTATCGGGCGCGGCACCCGGTGTGTACCCTGATGGTTGCTGGAGAGCGGTTTCAGGGTCAAAAAATCAAAGAAATCCTGCAAGTACAACGCCGTTTCGGACACCCGCGAAAAACGGCTCATCACGCCCGAAAGCAAACCTTGCATCCGTTGGAATGACCCGGCTAAAAAAGTCAATGTACCCACCGAAATGCCGCCCGTCACCGTTTGCAAAATGATGAAAAAATACGCCCCGTAGTAAGAAGCCGTCCCGATAATGGAAAAAAGGCTGCCCCACGCGGCGCGTTTGATGGTCAAGTCTTTGTTCGCCTCATAGTATTTGTCCGAGATGGTTTTGAAGCGGTCGGTCAGAAATTTTTCCAGCCCAAAAATCTTGATTTCTTTGGCCGTTTCGTTGCTCGCGCCGATGTACCGGAGGTAGTCAAGTTCGCGGCGTTCGGGCGTCCATGAATTGGTGAGCGAGTAGGAGCGCCGGTTGAAATGCGTCTCGCCAAGGAAAGAGGGGATGACCGCGACCACCAGAATCACGATGAGCCAGGGATTGAACGCCGCCAGACCGCCCACCAAAAACAGCATCGAAATCAAATCCTGTATTTGCGACATCACGAGGCTCATCAACATGGTGCGGCCAGAAGTCTGGGTGCGGGCGCGTTCGAGTTTGTCGTAAAATTCCGCGTTTTCAAATTGAAACAAATCCAGCGTGGCGGCGTGCCGCATGATGCGCACACTGCTGTCGTTGCTCACCAAATCCCCCAACAAACTCTCCGTCAGCGTGATAGCCCGGCCAAGCAAACTGTTGACGACCGCCAGCGCAAATTCTGCGCCCACCCACTGCCACAAAACCGTCGTGTCGCCCACCACCTTCGTTTCCTGGTATTGCCCCACCAATAGCAAAATGGTGTCAATGATTTCCTTGCCCACATAGAGCATCGCCACCGGAATAGCGGCCTGCACGACGCGCAGCGCAGCATTCAACACCGTCATGCCCGGCGCGACATTCCAAATCATTCGAAAAAAAGGCGGGACATTGCGCAGCGCGGAAAATTGCTCGATAAAGCCTTTGTCGGGTTTCGGTTGTGCCATATATCTTTACGTCTCGTTTACCAATTTGGGGTTGGATGAAGTTTGAAACACAAAACTCATCTCTCTTGAAAAAGTTGCTGGGCATTTCGACTTCTCATCGCCCCCTGCTTCCGATTTCAGTTGCCCAAACGGGTGTCATAATTCATCACTCCTAATTCATAATTCTAAAAATATGCTGTCCAAAGCCGTTCAAGCAAAACTCAACGAGCAAATCCAGAAAGAAGCCTTTGCTTCCAATGCCTACCTCGCCATGGCCACTTGGGCCGAAAAAAAGGGGCTTCCCAACATCGCCGAATATTTCTACCTCAGCTCCGACGATGAGCGCAACCACATGCTCCAACTTTACAAATACATCAATGCCAATGGCGGTGAGGCGTACCTCAGCGACAAACTCGGCAAAGTGAAAGATACCTTCAAGACCGTGCTCGAAGTATTCAAACACGTCTTTGATCTGGAACACGGTGTCACGGTGGCTATCAACGACTTGTCCGCATGGTGCCTGCAAAACGGCGAGCACGCCACTTTCTTTTTCCTGCAAGCCTTCGTGCTGGAGCAACAAGATGCCGAGCGCAAAGTGCAGGAAATCATCACGGTCGTGGAGCGCATGGGCTTTGAAGACCGCAACCTGTTCTACTTGGACAAACAGTTCAAGAAAATCAACCAGCAGACTGGCGCGGAAGGGGGCGCTTAAATTGCTCAGGAACGGAGCCTAAAAACTCTATATGTCCGTGTGGTTGAATAATTGAACTATGACACGACCCAACCTAAACATCATCCTGCGCGCCGGGCTGCTTGCCGGGACTTTGGACATTTTGGCGGCCATTCTTATTTTGGCGAAAGGCAATGCCGAAGGCACATTGAAGTTCATTGCCAGCGGCGTTTTTGGCAACATGGCATTTTCCGGCGGCTATGATATGGTGGCATTGGGGACTGTTTTTCACTACTTTATCGCCACGAGTTTTGCTGCGGGCTACTTTCTCGTTTATCCCCGGTTGCCTTTATTGCAAAAAAACAAATGGGCGAGCGGAGTTCTTTTCGGCTTATTCGTGTGGGCGGTGATGAACCTCTTGGCCGTGCCGCTCAGCCATGCGCCGCAAGGCCCGTTCGCGTGGGATTCGGCGCTGAAAAACATGGCGATTTTGGTCGTATGTATCGGTTTGCCGATTGCTTGGTTGGCGGAACGGTTTTACTCAACCAATCAAAAGCAATGATTTATTTCACCCAACTCATTTACATCAAGCCGGGCTGCGAAGCGATTTTTCATCAATTTGAAGACATTGCCCTGCCCCTGCTCGAAAAGTACAACGGAAAACTCCTGCTCCGCTGCCGTCCCGACGCGGCGAGTTTTATCGAGACGAACTACGGAAAACCGTACGAAATCCATCTCGTTTCGTTCGAGTCGCCGGAAGATTTTAAAAACTTTGCCAACAATCCCGCCCGCCAATTCTACCTGCATTTGAAGGAGCAATCTGTAGAGCGGTTAGTTTTGATTGAGGGGAAAATGATTTGAAATCTATGACAAAAACAATCCTCCTCTTTTTACCCGCCAAAGTCTTGACGACGGCGGGTCTCCTCTGCACCTTCTGCGCTCTCCTTGCCCAAAGTTCCGGCTCAACCTTCATCCGCCTCGACCAGTTCGGTTACCGGCCTGACAGCAAAAAAGTCGCCGTCATCGCCGACCCGATTACAGGTTTCGATGCTGCACAAAGTTTCACTCCAGGCAATATGTACGAAGTCAGGCGTGTCTTCGATGACCAAAGTGTATTTTCCAGCGCACCTGTTTCCTGGAATAATGGCGCAACGCACGCCCAGTCGGGCGACAAAGGCTGGTGGTTCGATTTCTCCGCCGTGACGGTGCCGGGCGACTATTATCTGCATGACGTGGTGAAAAATGTTTCTTCACACCCATTCAAAATTGCAGAAGATGTTTACCGGGATGTATTGAAGCAAGCAGCGCGTACGTACTATTACCAACGGCTTAATTTTGCCAAACAGCCGCCCTATACCGACCCGAAATGGGCCGACGGCGCCGCTTTCGAAGGCGCGGATCAGGATAAAGCCGCCCGCAGCCGTTGGGCGAAAACCGACCCCTCCACCGCTCGCGATGTGCATGGCGGCTGGATGGACGCAGGCGACGTAAACAAATACACCACTTTTGCCGAAGGCGCTGTACTTCAATTGCTCGAAGCCTACCGCCGCAATCCCACTGCGTTTACCGACGATTTCAACATCCCCGAAAGCGGCAACGGCATCCCCGATTTGCTCGACGAACTTATGTGGGAACTGGATTTCCTGAAACGAATGCAGGACGCGACCGGAACGGGCGGTTTTTTGCTCAAAGTCGGTGTGGATAATTACAACGACGTGTCGCCGCCCAGTGCCGACACACGACCGCGCTACTACTTGCCCGAATGCACCTCTGCGACGGTGGCGGGCTGTGCCATGTTCGCACAGGCAGGCGTGACTTTGAACGAAGCAGGCATCCCTGCGCTCCAAACCTACGGCGCCGATTTGATCACCCGCGCCGAAGCGGCCTGGCAGCGCGCTGAATTGAATGCCGCCAATTCAACACAATTTCAGACCAATTGCGACGACGGCGACATCAAGGCAGGCGATGCCGACCGCAATTTTGATGAACAATTGCGCAGCGCCGTTATTGCCGCTATCTATTTGTACGAAGCCACAGGCAACGACAAGTACAAGGATTTTGTGGAAGTGAAATACTACCACATAGAGCCGGTGAACACTACATGGTGGGGGCCTTACCACGCGCCCTATCAATATGCCTTGCTGCGATATGGGGGTCTGCCTGGCGTAAGCACTTCTGTCGTGAACACCATCGTGGGCTCAAAAGCGGCCATGAACTACGCATTTTCGATTGACTCTTACAACGCCCAAACCGATCTTTACCGCGCTCAAATGGACGACTGGGCGCATCACTGGGGCAGCAATCTGGTGCGCGCGAACTGCGGCAGCCTGAACATGGATTTTGTGCAATTTAACATCAACCCTAACCAGGCTGACCTGTATCGCGAAATTGCTGAGCAATATCTCCACTGGATGCATGGCACCAACCCGCTCAACCTTTCCATGCTTTCTAACATGTATGCCTTCGGCGGCGACGTGTGTGTCAATGAAATATACCACACCTGGTTTGGAAATGGCACGGTGTACGACAACGCGCTTACTTCGCCCACCGGCCCGGCCCCGGGTTATGTCACGGGTGGCCCCAACAAGGATTTCACCTACACGCAACTCGTACCGCCTGCCGGTCAGCCGCCGCAGAAATCGTACAAGGATTTCAACGACGGCTGGCCGCAAAATTCCTGGGAAATTACCGAGCCTGCGATATATTACAACGCGGCTTACATACTCCTGCTTTCTCATTTTGCCAAACAAACTGCCGTGCCTGCGAATGAACCTGCGCAACCTGTTTTGGTAGAAAAAGATGCTTTCGAAGTATTCCCCAACCCGGCTGCCGATTCGTTTATAGTGCGGTTTTCGGAAGCAAAACATCGTACAATTCAAATGTTCGACAGCGCCGGAACTTTGATTTTGGAAAAACAAACCGCCGAACAAGCGCCGGTTTTTGAACTGAAAAACGTGCCTGCGGGCGTTTATCACATCGGCGTAGATGGCTTGTGGAAACAAGTAGTGAAACAATAAGAACTCTTGCGATACTGCTTTTAATACAGAGAACAAGGAAGCAAAAAACACAGAGTTCACGGAACACGTTTTTCAAAACCGGCCTCAGCGGTTCTATGTGTTTAAAACCGGTGAACGCTGTGTTTGAAATGATAATGAACATGAAAAATACCTTATTAGCCTTTGTACTTTCCTTTTATTGCTCCAACTTCGTGTCGGCGCAAACACGCATCGTCATCAGCACTGACCTCGGCAAAGACACCATCAACCGCCACATTTACGGGCATTTCTCCGAACACCTGGGGCGCTGTATCTACGGCGGTTTTTATGTCGGCGATACGTCCAAAATCCCCAACCAGCGCGGGGTGCGCAGCGATGTGGTGGGAGCCTTGAAAAAACTGAAAGTGCCCAACCTGCGCTGGCCGGGCGGCTGTTTTGCCGACACCTACCACTGGAAAGACGGCGTGGGGCCGAAAGCGCAGCGCCCTACTATCGTCAACACTTGGTGGGGCGGCGTGACGGAAGACAACAGTTTCGGTACCCACAACTTCCTCGATATGTGCGAACTGATTGGCGCGGAGCCTTATCTCGCTGGCAACGTAGGCAGCGGCACGGTGCAGGAACTCGCCGAATGGGTGCAGTACGTCAACTTTGGCGGCGAAAGCCCCATGTCGAAATGGCGCAGGCAGAACGGGCGCGAAAAGCCGTGGAATGTCCGATATTGGGGCGTCGGCAACGAGGCATGGGGCTGCGGCGGCAACATGAAAGCAGAATGGTACGCCAATATTTACCGCCAGTACGCCACATTTATGACTGGCTGGACGAGCAGCGGCATATCGCGCATTGCTTCGGGCGCCAATTCCGACGACTACCACTGGACCGAGGTACTGATGCGCGACATCCCGCACAAAATGCTCGAAGGCGTGGCGCTGCACCACTATTCGGTCATCAACTGGTCGAAAAAAGGCTCGGCAACCGCATTTAGCGAACAGGAATATTTCACCACGATGCAACGCGCCCTGCGCATGGAAGTATTGGTGCAAAAACACAGCACCATCATGGACAAATACGACCCGGCAAAAAAAGTGGCGCTGGTGGTGGACGAATGGGGCGGCTGGTATGATGTCGAGCCGGGCACGAACGGCGCTTTTTTGTACCAACAAAACACCCTGCGCGACGCGATGATAGCCGGTGTCACGCTCAACATTTTCAACAACCACTGCGACCGCGTGCGTATGGCCAACCTCGCGCAGACCATCAATGTGTTGCAAGCCGTCATCCTGACCGAAGGCGAAAAAATGCTGCTCACCCCCACCTACCACGTCATGGAAATGTACAACGTCCATCAGGATGCGTTGATGTTGCCTTTGAACTTCCGTTCGCCCGAATACATCTTCGGTGCTGAAAAATTACCCGCCGTTTCCGCTTCCGCATCGAGGGACAAAAACGGCGTGATGCATATTTCTTTAGTCAATATTGATGCGCAAAAGGCACAAGAGGTGACGATTGACCTGCGTGGCGCGACGTTTTCCACCGTGACAGGCCGGATATTGAACGGCGAGCGCCTCCAAGACCACAACACATTCAACAACCCCGACAAAGTGAAACCCGTCGTTTTCAAAAACGCCGTTTTGAAGGAAAACCAGTTGACCGTAAAATTGCCGCCGTTTTCTGTGGTGGTGCTGAGGGTTCGGTGACATCCCCAGCCCCGGCCCCTCCTTTCGGGAGTGGGGTCGGGGCTGGGGGTTATAAACAATACGATAGCCATAATTTCATCATGAAGAAATCCGTACTCCTACTTTCCCTTCTCTTTTTTAGCCTCACAACAACCGCCCAACTTCGCCTTGCCCGCCTCTTCACCGACCACGCCGTGTTGCAGCGCCAAAAGCCGATTCCCGTGTGGGGTTGTGCCAATCCGAACGAACAAGTAACAGTCTCGCTCGCCAACCAAACCCAGCAAGCGAAGGCCGACAAAACTGGCAAGTGGCAAGTCAAATTCGCGCCCCTCGAAGCGGGCGGCCCGCACACACTCACAGCCTCGACACCTTCCGGGAGATTGGAGTTTACGGACATCCTCATCGGCGACATATGGCTCTGTTCGGGCCAGTCGAACATGGAGTGGACGGTGTCGCAATCGGCCAATTATGTGGAAGAAAAGAAAAACGCCGGGTTCCCGAAAATCCGCCATTTCAAAGTGGAACACGAAGTCTCGTTGCAGCCGGAAGATGATTTAAAATCAGGAAGTTGGGAAACTTCCTCAGCGGAAACAGTCGGCGATTTCAGCGCCGTAGGCTTCTTTTTTGCGAGAGAAATTTTTCAAAAAACGGGCGTGCCGATAGGGCTTTTGAACTCGTCCTGGGGCGGCTCGCAGGTGGAAAGTTGGATAAGCAAAGAAGCCATGTGCGGCTCCGACGTGTTGAAATCTTACGGCGAAAACCTGCCAAAAAATTGGGAAGAAGCCGACCTGCGTTTGGAAAAAAGTATCAAGAAAAAACTGCTTGGAAACCCTGACGCGAACCCCTCGCTCGACGACGAGAAAAAATACCTCCAGCCCGGCTACGACTTTTCCAACTGGCTCAAAGCCGACCCCATGTGGCAGTGGGACTGGAAAGGCATCTGGGCTTGGCGCGGCAATGGCTTCATGGCAAAAACAGTCGAAATCCCCGCCGAAATGACGAGCCAAATCACCACGCTGGGTCTGGCCGAGCAGTTCAGTTACAACGAAATCTACATCAACGGAAAACTCGCCGCCGCCGGGCTGATGAAAGGCACGCGCCAGATTCTGCTCCCCGCCAATACCTGGAAATCCGGCCCGAACAGTCTGATGGTGAAAACAAACAAAGCCATTGAGCCGGAATGGTACGGCCTCGGTTTGGTCGGCTCTGAAAACGATTTGTACGTCAGCACGCCGACCCAAAAAATCAGCCTCGCGGGTGACGACTGGCGGCTGATGCCTTCCTTCGCCGAGCCGCACACCTTCGCGCATTCGAGCAACAACGTCGGCACAGCGATTTACAATGCCATGATTGCGCCGCTGATTCAGTACTCCATTCGCGGGGCACTCTGGTATCAGGGAGAGACAAACGCTGGCCGCGCCTACGAGTACCGCCATTCTTTTCCGCTCATGATTGAAGATTGGCGCAAACGCTGGGGCGAAGATTTCCCCTTTTATTTTGTGCAACTTTCCTCTTACGGTGATGCCCAAAACAGCAACCAGGGCAGCCACTGGGCCGAACTCCGCGAAGCCCAAACCATGACCCTGCGCCTCCCAAACACCGGAATGGCCGTCACCACCGACATCGGCGACCCGAACGATATTCACCCCCGAAACAAGCAAGACGTCGGCAAACGCTTGGCTGCCAATGCGTTGAAATTTGTGTACGGCCAGAACGTGCTGCACAGCGGCCCCATGTTCGAGTCGGTTCGTTTTGAAAACGACAGGGCGGTTTTGTCTTTTAAATACGTTGGCGGCGGCTTCACGGTAAAAGACAAATACGGCTACCTCAAAGGTTTTGAAATTGCGGGCGACGACCGCGTTTTTCACTACGCCAAAGCCGACATCGAGGGCGATAGGGTAGTGCTGCGCCACCCAAAAGGTCAGAAACCAGCCTCCGTGCGCTATGCTTGGGCCGATGCCCCGGAAGATGCCAACCTGTTCAACGCCGAGGGCTTCCCGGCTTGCCCGTTTCGCACGGATGATTGGGAAGGCGTGACGGTGAAGGGGAAGTTTGAGTGATATCCCAACTTCCGGAGACAGCGATTCCATCACCTTTTCTTTCCCACCCTATCCCTAAACGCCACCGCGTCAAACACCAACACTTCCCCGCCGCTCACATTTGCAATCAGCCGCTTCCCGTCCGGGGAGTAGAGCAGGTTGTAAATGATATTGGAGGCACCGGGCAGGCTTAGCACCCGCTCGCCCGTTTGGGCATCCCAAAGTATCAGCGACCTGTCGGCGGAGCCAGTGGCAAGGCGTTGTCCGTCAGGTGAATAGGCCACCGACCAGATGCGTTGGGCGTGGCCTTTCAGCCGGTGTTGCAGTTCGCCGTTCAGGTTCCAGAGAGCAGCGGTTTGGTCTTCGCTGCCCGAAAGCAGCCGTTGGCCGTCGGGCGAAAAAGCCAGCGAGTACACGGTGGTTTCATGTGCTTTCCAATCGCGGATTTTTTCAAAATCACCGCCAGCCCACCACAGCACGATGCTTCCGTCATGCCCCGCCCCAGCCAGCGTTTTGCCATCGGGGCTGAACGCAACGGAATAAAAACCGGCGCTGTGTTCCAATTTTTTCAGCAAAGCGCCTGTATTAGCATCCCAGACGAACGCTGCATTTTTCCGGGTAGCGACGGCTATATACCTGCTGTCAGGGCTGTACGCGCAACCGCTGCTGCCGCTTTCCAAGCCGGTCAAAACATGCAGTCTTTCACCTGTTTGAACATCCCAGACTCCCGCTTCCGTGCCCCAGTTACTGCCCACGATACGCGCCCCGTCGGGGCTGAATTGCAGGGCGTTCAAACCTTCGTCGAGACTTTTGAATTTGCGCAGCAAGGCGCCGGTGGTGGCATCCCATACCGAAACCTGGCCATCGGGCGCGTTCATGGCCAGCCACTTACCGTCGGGGCTGATGCCGAAAGCATAAACGTATTCAGAATGTCCTTCAGGGTTTTTGAATTCCGAGGCATATTGATTGTCCCAACGCCGGAGCGTCCGGTCGGATGAAAGGCTGAGAAAATGTTTTCCATCGGGTTCGAAGCAAATCCGGGAAATACGGTTTTCGTGACCGAACATTTTGCCCTGCAATGCACCCGTCGTGGCGTCCCAGAAATGCAGCACGCCATCGTCGCCGCCAGTAACGATGCGCTGGCCATCGGGCGTGAAACCAATGGCCATGACGGCTTGGCGGTGGCCGCGCAGTTCGAGCGTCATATTGCCCGTTTCGATATCCCAGATGCGTGGCTCGCCGCATTTGGTGGCGGCGGCTATTTTTTTCCCGTCGGGGCTGAAGGCCACGTCGTCAATGGCGGCATAGTCGCGGCGGTCGGCGAAATCGAATACTTGCGGCACCGAAGCATCGAGGCTGTCTGCTTGCCACACAGCCACTTGCGCGTCCCAGTTGCCTGCAGCGAGCCGCGTTCCATCAGGACTGAAAGTCAGGCCGAGAATGGGTTTTACGCCGAATTCAGTTTTGCGCAAGAGGCGGCCATCCGAAGCATCGTGCAGGCTGACGAAGCCGATGACTCCTTTGCCTTTGACAAGATACCAGGATGCGAAAGCCACTTCCAGCCCGCCGGGGCGAACGGCAAGACAGGCAAAGCCAAATCCGCCGGAGCGCACTTTCCAGATTTCCTTGCCAGAAACGGCATCAAGACAGCGCAGCATGGTGTCGCGTGCGCAGGAAAAAAGCCGTGAGCCGTCGGGGCTGAACGCCACAGCATAAACGGTGCCCTTGTGTCCGTCGAAACGTTTGGTTTCGAGCAACGTTTGGGCATCTCGGAGCTGGATGCTGCCGTCGGGCATGGACAAGACGATGGATTTGCCATCGGGGCTGACGGCTATGTTGGTCGGTTGGGCATCTTCAAAAACCGCCTTCGCGAGGCTTGCGTCACTCGTTGCGTTCAGGTATTGCCACTCCCAGCCGCGTTGGCCGGCGGGAACGGCGTCGAGCCAGCGGCGCAGTTCGGCGGGTTCGTTGAGGCGCTGGGCAGAACTGGCAGCGGCGATATGCGCGAGGTAGGATTGGCGTTCGGGGGAGGTGGTCGTTTGAGCGTGGAGGTTTTGGAGGAAAAACAAAAGTGCGAACAGGGAACAAGTGCAAGTTTTCATAGCAAGAAGTTTTTATAAAAAATATGTTTTAAAAACCGACGCAATTTTAAAACAAAAAAGTATTCTATTCCAATTTGGACGAAAATTTTTTGAACTCGCGTGGAGACCCAACTGGAGGAGCTGAACTTCTAACATTTCCGACGCAGCCGCACGAGCGAAGCACCTCACGAATTTTCGTTAAAGTTTTAATTTCTTTGACAATAACTTTGGCACAAGTTATACCGACCTCTTTTTGCCTCGTTCCTTTTACATTTTCAATTTTGCTGTTCTGCTCTTTCAATTTCCCTTTTACATTTTGCGGTTTTGCGGTTTTGCGGTTTCAATTTTCCTTTTACATTTTTCGGTTGAAGCACCTTTTGCATTTTAAATTTTGCGGTTCTGCGGTTTTGCTGTTTCAATTTTCCTTTTTAAATTTAGTTCTTTTCCTCCACCCAACTCATTCATCATGAAGCCAACCTTACACCTGTTGCCCTTTTACGTTTTGCTGTTTTGCTGTTCCAATTTCCCCCCCCTTTCCGCCCAAACGCCGACCTACACTCCCGACTGGTCTTCGCTCGACAAACGCCCCACGCCGGAATGGTGGCTCGATGCCAAATTCGGCATTTTCATCCATTGGGGTGTTTATTCCGTGCCGTCGTACACCACGGTCGGCAACTATTCGGAGTGGTACCAACATTCTTTGGAAAACAACCTGCACGACGGCAAAATCCGCGATTTTCACCAAAAAAATTACGGAAAACGCTCCTATTACGACCTCGCCGACGATTTCCACGCAGAACTCTGGAATCCCGACGGCTGGGCAAAACTTTTTGAAAAGGCGGGTGCTAAATACGTCGTGCTCACTTCCAAGCACCACGATGGCTTCTGCCTCTGGCCGAACGAACAAGCTTCCCGCACTTGGGGCCGCCCGTGGAGCAGCGACGTGCGCGGCCCCGGACGTGACCTCGTGGGCGATCTTTTCGCCGCCCTGCGCAAAACGAGCGTGAAGCCCGGTCTCTATTTTTCGCTGTACGAGTGGTTCAACCCAATTTGGAAATTTGACCGCGCCCGATATGCCCAAGACCACGCCATGCCCCAACTGTACGAACTCGTGAATCAGTACCAACCCTGGGTGGTGTGGTCAGACGGCGATTGGGATGCCACGCCCGACACCTGGAAGTCGCCGGAATTCCTTGCTTGGCTTTACAACCAAAGCCCCGTGCGCGACCGCGTGGTGGCCAACGACCGCTGGGGCAGTGGTGTGCGTTTCAAACACGGCGGCATCTACACGCCTGAATATCAACCGGATTTGGATTTTGAAGACCATGCTTGGGAAGAAAGCCGGGGCATGGGCTTTTCCTACGGGTACAACCGCGCCGAAAATGCGTGGGACTACAACTCGGCACAATCGCTCGTGCTGCATCTCGTGGACAAGGCTTCGCGCGGCGGCAATTTCCTGCTCGACATTGGCCCGGACGCGCACGGCATGATTCCGCCGATTATGCAAGAACGGCTTTTGGACATCGGCAAATGGCTGAACATCAACGGCGAGGCGATTTATGGCACGCGGCGTTGGCGCACGACCTGCCAATGGAGCGAGGGCAACCGCAACTTCAAGCCCGAACTGGTGGACGGCTGGAAAACGGGCGGCGACGTGTTGTTGAAACAAACGGTGGATCCCGAACCGGGCTTCGCCGTAAAAGAAGTTTTTTATACTTGGAACCCCAAAACGAAATCAGTCTATGCCATTTTCCCCAAATATCCGGACGATAAAAAATTGGTACTGAAAGATTTGCAATTGCCCGCCGGTGCGGTCGTCACGTTTTTGGCAACGAAAGAAAAACTGCGCATCGAAAGTGCGGTGGGCAAAACGACCATTTTTTTGCCGGAATACAACCCGAACAAAATCAAGTCGCCCCATGCTTTTGTGGTGAAAATCGCCAACTTCGGCGCGTTTGCCGAAAAGCCGAAAATCGCCGTGACTTACGACCCGGCCACGATGAAACCTTCGGTGAAAATCATCTCCAAAACGCCCGGCACTACCATCCGCTACACCACCGACGGCTCTGCCCCGACGATTACTTCGACCGCGTACACGCAGCCGTTTGCACCAGCCAAAGAGTGTACCGTGCGGGCTAAAACTTTTAAAACCGGTTTAATAGAAAGCACCGACGCCTCCGCAGAAGTGCGGTTGTACGCCCGAAAAGCAAGTGTCAATTTCGTGCAGGCACCGCAGCCCGGCCTCAATGTGCAGGTAAAAAGCACCCGTGAAAAGTACACCGCGGAGAACATCCTGAACGGTTTTGTGGAAAAAAGCGGCACCACTTCCCAGTTCGACCTCGACCCGCGCTGCGCCGCCGCCCCATGCGGCATGGTCTGGAGCGGCTACCTGAATGTGCCCCAATCGGGCGGCTACAAATTCTGGACAGAATCCGACGACGGCAGCATTCTTTATGTTGACAATGAAATCGTGGTGGACAACGACGGCGACCACGGTTTTGAGGAAAAATCCGGCATCGCCAACCTGCAGCAGGGTTGGCACAAAATCAAGGTCGTCTATTTCAACAGCGGCGGCGCGGGTGCATTGAAGGTATGGTATGCGCCGTTGGGCAAGGAGAAACAGGCGTTGCCGGCGGGGGCGTTGGGGCATTAAGATGGTTTAGAGCGGTTTAGAAGGGTTTAGATGGTTTAGCAGCACTCCTCACTTTTGTTCTAAACCATCTAAACCATCTAAACCTCTCTAAACCAACTCATTTCGTCACTACCAATCTCACCTTGTAGTCTTTTTGCTCGATGTCCCGCCCCTGTTCTTTGGGCGGTTCCACATTTTCCAATTTGACGGTGTAGCCATGAAAGACGGCCTCACCTTTACCGCCTTGACTCATGTCGCCGGAGGCGAGGGTGGCGGTTTCTGAAGCTGCGCCGTGGGCGAGCGTCAGCACCACATCGGCGCGGCCCGCCCAGATGCACTGCACCCCGACGGGGCATCGGCTGTCGCCCGACACCGAATCGAATCGGATGGTGAATCCCACCATGTCTTTGGAGCAGGCTATGGCGCCGTGATTCAGGGTGAAGGATTCGTTGAGGCCGAATTGGAGGGCGCAATTGTCGGGCGGTTGTGGCGACGGGCAGCCGAGGCTGGCAAACATGGCGGCAAGGGCGAGCAAAGCAAAAAGACTGTTTCTCATAAGTGAAAAGATTTGGTGAAAGAATGCACGAATGTATAGCACAATTTGCACTCCCATCCAATTCGCAGATGAGGCCGTCTGGTAAGCCCCGTTTAGAGTGGTTTAGAGTGGTTTAGATGGTTTAGAAGGGTTTAGAAAAAATAATTTGCTATGTAAATAAATGGGTTGTGTTTGTTGACTGAACCCTTCTCAACTACTCTAAACCATCTAAACCACTCTAAACCGGCAATTCACTGTGTGACAAGTAGTTTGATTTTGTAATCTTCTTTTGGAATCGGCGAATTGGCCGCTGTCGGGTACGGCTCTATGGCGAGCAACTTGATTTTGTAACCAGAGAATTCGGTCGAATCAAAAACCGCCGCATTGCTCAAGCCTGCTGCCGAAAATGTGTCCAGCCGGGTGAAATCGAAGATGTCCAACCGGAGGCCCGCATCGGCTCGGCCTTCCCAAGCACAAAGCGCGAGGGAATCGAGGACACATCGGCTGTCGCCAAAAAGAGAATCGAACCGCAGGGTGAATTGTGCCTCATCAGTGAAGTGCGCCTCCGTCCCGTAGCACAAATAGAACGGCTCGTTGAGGGCAAATTCTGTAGTGTCGCCGCAGGTTGCGGAATTTTCGTCGCCCGATTTTGAACAATTTGTAGCGGCAACGACAAGTGAGAGGGCGAAAAAGAAAAAGGCATTTTTCATAGGAAACAAATTTTTGAAAGTGAACTTTCTTTTAAGACCCCCGCTGTGCCTCGTTTAGTTGGGAAGGATAAGGTTAACCTCCCGTTAAAAAAATATGCCTTCTTTCAGTAGCGTAGTTGGCTACTTTTGCGCCCGAAAAATAAGCGATGGAGCCAATTGTCAAAGGAATTTTAGCTGGCTTGGCCTACGGACTTTTGCTGGGGCCGATGTTTTTCATGAGTTTGAAAGTCACACTTAGCCAAGGTTGGCGCAACGGCGTGGCGCTCGTGGGCGGTGCATTTGCCAGCGATGCCGTGCTGGTGGCTGGTGGCTGGTGGGGCGCGGCATGGCTGGCGGCGATTGCGCAAAAAGATCTGTTCCAATCGGGATTTGGCTTGGCGAGCGGGTTGATATTGTTCAGTTTCGGGGTGTCAGCGGTGTGGCCCCGGAAGAGACAAATTTCGCTCGAAGTGATGGAGGCCCCTACTGCGAGGCGGCGCTATTCTTTTCTGCAAGGTTTTCTAATCAACATATCCAACCCTTCCAACTGGCTGTTTTGGCTGAGCCTCGCCACCATCGTGCAGGTGGATGCGCTGCCCGAAAACAACCACTATATGGAGGCTTTTCTCATCGCGACACTGGCAGTCGTGTTTGCTACCGACTTGGCGAAAGTGCTGCTCGCGCACCAAATCGGCAAGCGCATGAGGCCTGGTGTGCCGGAAAAAATCGTCCGTGTGGCGGGTGTTATTTTGATTGTCGTGAGCAGCTGGATTTTATTCAAAGTAGTGAAAAATGCTTTTTGAAACTTTCCACCCTCTTCTACCTTCCACCCTCCACCTATAAAAAATGGAAGCCTTTCGGGAACAACTCCTTATTGCCATTAGCACGCCGATTTACGTCGTGGTTATTTTACTGGAAATCGCGCTGAGTCATTTCCGCCGCATCCCCTCGTACACTTGGCGCGATACAATGAGCAATTTGTACTTGATGCTTTTGAATGCTGGCATAGACCTGCTGTTCCGAGGCGTGTATGTGGTGGCGCTCGCTTGGTTTTTCGGGCATCATTTTTTTCAATTTGACAACCCGTTTTGGTACTGGTTCTGGTTGGTGGTGGGCATGGATTTTTTGTTCTATTGGCTGCACCGGGTGGATCACCACAGCCGGTTTTTTTGGGCGGTACACGTTACGCACCATTCTTCGGAGCAGTTCAACCTGACGGTGGGCTTCCGGTCGTCGGTATTTCAGCCGCTGTACCGGTTTGTCTATTTTATCCCGTTGGCGTTGGCGGGTTTTAAGCCGCTCGACATCGTGTTCGTTTTTTCCGCCACACAAATCTGGGGCATCCTCGTCCACACCGAGTATGTGGGCAAATTGGGCTGGCTCGAATATTTCCTCGTCACGCCTTCGCACCACCGGGTGCACCACGCCTCCAACCCGCTTTACCTCGACCGAAATCTTGGTATGTTGCTGATTGTGTGGGACAAGTGGTTTGGCACGTTCCAGCCGGAATTGACGGACGACAAATATGAGCCCATCCGCTATGGCCTCACCAAACCTATCGAACGACCCAACGCGCTGCGCATCGTTTTCCATGAATGGCTGAGCATTTGGCGCGATTTCCGCAAAAAAATCCCCTTTCGGGAAAAACTCTGGTACGTCTTTGGCCCACCAGGCTGGAGTCACGACGGCAGCCGGATGACGAGCGAACAAATGCGAATTGTAGAGCGAGAAAGAAATGAAAAGCAGGTATAGGTGGAATTTGATAGAGAAACCCCCGCTTTTTATCGAAACCTCATCCCGGCGAATTGCAACGGATTTACCTTTGAAAATCAAAAAACTGGCTTCTCACGTCTCTCACTTCTCTCATACCGCTCGCCCATGAGGCAAATACTCCGCATCCTTTCCGAAGGCGCCGCCCAAGCCTGGCAGCAGTTGATGGCCAACAAACTGCGCTCTTTCCTATCGCTGCTCGGCATCACGATTGGCATTTTTTGCATCATCGGGGTGAAGAGCGCCGTCAACTCATTGGAAGACAACATCCGGGGCAGCATGGCGAAGCTGGGCAACGATGTGATTTATATCCAGAAATTTTCTTGGGGCGAAGACCCCGGCGACAACTTTTGGAAGTGGATGCGCCGCCCCAATTTTTCTTTTGGAGAATATGAAGTGCTGAAAGAAAGGCTCAAACTCGCGGACAAGGTGGGCTATTGGCGGTTTTTAGGCTCTAAAACGGCGAAATGGAAATCGTCGAGCGTGGAAAATTCCTATTTCATCGGGGTCACGGAAGATTGCTATGACCTTTTTCAACTTGAATTTTTGGGCGATGGGCGTTTTCTCACCACGACCGAATATCAAAGCGGGAGCGACGTGTGCATCCTCGGCTGGCAAATCGCCGATGGGCTTTTTGGCGAAGGCATTGACCCGGTGGACAGGGATATCAGCGTCGGAGGCCGCAAACTGCGGGTGATTGGTGTGCTGAAAAAATCGGGCAACGACATCCTCAAACCTTTCAACTTCGACCAATGTGTGCTGATAAGTTACAACCTCGCGCGGCGCGGTTTTGGGGCGCGGCAGATGGGGCGCGGGCCGGATTCGAGTTTGGCCGTGAAGGCAAAGGCGGGTGTTGACATGGAGGACATGAAAGACGAAATCACGGGCGTGCTTCGCGCCGAGCGCCGCCTCAAACCCAGAGAAGAAAGCAATTTTGCGCTCAATACCCTGTCTGTTTTGAGCGGCCTATTCGACAGCCTTTTTGGCGTCATCAACGTGGCGGGCATCATCATCGGCGGGTTTGCGCTCGTGGTGGGGATGTTTTCGGTGGCCAACATCATGTTTGTCTCCGTCAAGGAACGCACCAACCTTATCGGCATCAAAATGGCGCTGGGCGCCAAACGGTGGTTTATCCTGCTGGAAATCCTGTTTGAGGCGGTGGTGCTGTGCGTGGTGGGCGGCGCACTTGGGTTGCTGTTTATTTGGATGGTCACCGAGGCCATTTCAAAAGCCATTGACTTTGATATTCACCTTTCTCTTTCCAACGTGCTCATCGGGGTGCTGACTTCTATCGTGATCGGGGTGCTTTCCGGTCTTATTCCTGCCTCGCAAGCCAGCCGGATGGATCCGGTGGAAGCGATAAGGAAATAAAAACAGCAAAATTTAAAAAGGACAACAGCAAAACCGCAGAACCGAAAAATTGAAAATGTAAAAGGGGAATAGGGAAATTTAAAAAGGAAACCGCAGAACAGCAAAACCGCAAAATGTAAAGAGAGGCCATTTTACATTTTGCGGTTTTTTATTCGTTGCCGCTGTTGTGCGTCCCGCCAACAGCATTTCTTTCCAACACCAAACCTGAAAACAGATCAAAATCGCCCGGTCTGAGTGGTAAATTGTCGTTGGCGGGACGCACAACGACGGCAGGAAGCTTTGAAGTCAGGCATCTAAACCACAAAAATTATTTTGGCAGTCGAATCTTGTACGTCTTCCCCGCTTTGTTGGTCAATTTGCTATCTACCAACCAAGGATTGTAGAGTTTCAGCATCCGGTAGTTGGTGCCGTGCTCGCGGGCGAAATCGCCCCAATTGGCGACCGCACCTTTTACTTCCACCGTTTTGAACTCGGTGAGCGCCGGGTAAAGGTGTTCTTTTTCAATCTGGTACTCGTACTGTTCGGGGTTTTCCATCACCTCTTTTATCGCCACGATGCGGAAAGGGTAACGCATGGTCTCGTCGGCGGCGAGGTTGAGTTCGTAAAAGGATTTGGCGCGTTGTTTTGCCATTTCTTCGGCGATGCGGCCAGGGCCACCGTTGTAGGCGGCAGCGGCGAGCGTCCAAGAACCGAGGCGTTCTTTTTCTTTTTTCAAATATTTACAAGCTGCACGAGTCGCTTTTTCGAGGTGATAGCGCTCGTCCACTTCGCCGTTCACCTCCAGGCCGTAGCCGTCGGCGGCGCTTTTCATAAATTGCCACACCCCCCGCGCACCCGCCGGCGACACGGCATTGGAAAGTGCACTTTCAGCTACCGCCAGATATTTCAAATCGTTCGGCACACCTTCTTCTTTCATAATTGGCTCGATAAGCGGGAAAATGGCGTTCGCCCTTTTGACTGCCAAAATGGTTTGGGAGTGGAAATAGACATTGCGGAGCAATTCCGCATCGAGGCGCTGGCGCACGTCCCAGTTGTCCATCGGGAGTTCTTCGCCGCAAAATGCAAAATCTTTGTCGAGGTTGATGGAGCGCACAATCTGTTCGGGCGAGGCCACGCCCCCAGTCTTTTCGTCGTCACCTTTGAATGAAGAGACGAAGAGCAGCCCGAGTGATGTCACAAGAAAAACATTGACAAACAAGAGCGTGCGTATATTTTTTGTAAGTGTCATAGCCGAAGGATTTTATGAAAAACTTGGACAAAGATAACGACGTTGGTTGTCCGTTATTGGTTGTCGGTTATTTGTTTCCACAACGAACAACCAGCAACGAACAACCAGCAACGAACAACGAACAACTATTTAAAATACCAGCGCTGCTCCTGCCCGGAAATTCACCGCCGGAGAACTTCGCAGCGAAAAGGCATTGAGCAAATTATCAGACAAAAAATACACTTGCACCGGGCCGGGCTTCACGGCGAGGTGAAAACCGACGTTGGATGCCGAACGGGTATTGGCACTGTACATCGCGCCGAGCGAAAGCCAGCGCAGGGGCGACCAACGGGCACTGACACCAACGGCGGTGTGGGTGCGGCGGTCGGTATTTTGATAATAAGCATTGAAACCCATCATCCAGCGTTCCGAGAGTTTGAACGACGCGCCCGCCAAGATGCGCAGCGGCAATTTTGAATCAAAGGATTCTGGTGTTTTGACGAACTGGAAAATGTCGTTCAGCGTGTCCAATTTATCCTCAAAAGTGAGGCTGTCCGTGCCGTTGATGATATCCGAGCCGGGGAATGTGGTGCCGTCGTAGGTGTATTGGTTTTTGCTGGAAAAGAAAGCCGCTTCATTTTTCCAAGTGATGGTGCCGCCGAGGTTGAGCACAGCAGCATTTACAGAAAGCCGCTCCGAAAGTTTGGCATCGAAGCCGAGGTCAAAAGCCACCCCGCTGTTGCTGGTGGAAGGTTTGCCGGGGCCGGTCACGATATCGAAGGCCAGCCCCGCTGTGTCAATGGACGTGATGACGGACGAAGCATGAAAGGCATAATCAGTTGTCAGCGTCAGTTGGTAAATATCGGGGTCGGTGAAGATGCTCATCGTGTTGCGGTTTTCGGTGGTGCGCAGGGCGCTGATGCCGGTCAAGTATTTGGCGCGCGCACCGATATTCACATTGGCGATGCGCCGCGAGATGCCCACGCTCCATTCTTGCCAGTCAAAAATATCGGCTTTGGGGCCGATGTTGAGTGTTTGACCGATGTAGGGTGCATTGCCGTTCCAGATAACCTCGGCGAGCGATTTGGGATAATCCACAAAACCACTGAGTTGGATGGCGTGGCCGACTTGCAGCCCCCATTTGTCGTTGCGGGAGCGAAGACCGAGCGAAAAAGTCTCGATGCGCTGGTCGAAGAACACCTCGTTTTGTGGGTCTAATTTGCTGATGGCGTTGTCGAGGTCAATGATGGTGCGGTCGCCGTCTTTGCGCAAAATATCGTTGTAGGTAACGTTGCCGGAATGTGCCGCGTCTATGGAGTAAGCGGGCAGCCCGATGGCGATGCGTTTTCCTGCGGGAAAAAAGGCTGGGTTCACATTATTGGAATGCCATAAATCGGGCAATGTATGGAGCATCAATTCCTCTTGGGCGTTCAGGCCGGCGGCCAAAAAGAGGCAGAAAAGGGCAAATTTATATTTGAAAAGCATTTTTTTAAAGTTGAGGAGGGTTTAGGGTTTAGATGGTTTAGAGAAGTATAGATGCGCGTTTTTTTCTAAATCATCTAAACCTCCCTAAACCATCTAAACCATCAATATTTCGTTTTCACTTTCAATCCCATCTTAACGGTCGCCTCATCGGTGGCGAGCAGTTTTACGGGGATGGTACCGCCTTGCGCGGTAGAGAAGGATGTTTTCAAAAAAGCCTGTTTGGCCCTGCGCACGCGGTCGAATCGCTCGATAGACATGGGGATAAAGTTCTCCGTGCGGGTGCTGCCGGTGGCAATGCCTTCGCTGTTGATGGGTGCGGCCTCCATGAGAATCGTGGTGCCGCCGGTGAACAAAGAATCAATGGCGATGCCCGCGTCGTCGAGGAAATACAACTGAATGGCGGCGGAAACTGGGGTGCCGTTTTCGGTCACCAATTTGAATTCTACCTGCTCGAATTTGGCCGTGTCAAGGTCGCCATAATCTCCGAAATTGAGGTCGAGTGTTTGCTCGGCGCCGAAGTTCATGGCCGAGCCTTCGAGCAGCAATTCCACGCGCAGTTGCAGTTTGATGGTGCTGCTGTCGGTCAAAAAGCCGATGAGGTTGGGGTCGAGTAGGGCATTGGAGATGCCGTCCACCTCGTAGATGAGGCGGGTAGGTTGGGAGTTGAAAATGGTGTCTATGTTAGAGTTTGTGTTATCTAAATAAATGTCCGTGATTTTCGTCTGGCCCACTTCTCCGGCAACCCATGAGGGATAGTTGAAATCCACTGCGTCGTCCACAAAAACGGTGCTTTCGAGTGGGATTTCTTGGCCATCTTTCCCGATGAAACTCAGGTACTTGATTTTGCCGCGTGTCGGGAAACCCCACGAGTTGGACACCCGCATCGTCACTTTTGGGTTTTTCACCTTCACGTCGCCCACGAGTTCGGTTTGGTTGATGTCAATCTCAATGGTGTCGCGGATGAGTTGGTATTCTTGGTAGCCCCAATAGCCTTCCACATAACTGAATTTCAAGTCCAAAAACGTGACGTACACGTTGGCGAAACCGCTCGTCTGATTCGGGATTTTCACCCGTGTGCCATCAGGCAAATAAGCATAGTAGCGGAAAGTGAGGGTGTTGCTGTTGGAGTTGAGTTCATAACCTGAGAGGTCAATCGGCCCGGAAGTCCAGAGCGGCACCGCACTTTCGGGCGGCACCGTGAAGGAGTAGGTGAACGGCACGCCCCCGGAGGTCATTTCCGGTATTTCAAAATAGCCGGTGAGGGTGTCGCTGAATTTGTTGGTGACGGCAAAAACGATATTGCCCGATTTCAAGATCGCTTCTCGAATCGTCACGCCATTGGGTGCTTGAATCGGGTTGGTCACCACAGTATCAGTCAATTGGATAAAGCCAAATTGCAAAAACTGGAAAATGTCGGAGGCCGGTTTTTCCGCCACATCGCCCGTGTAGTAGAGCGTCATGGTGTTGTCGGGGTTCACCAACAACGTGTCGCCGGAGAGCGTGTCGTTGAGGACTTTGACCATCAAATCCTCCAAAAGTAGGGTAGTGGTGAACAACGGAAAAGCAAACTCGGCGGAGTGGTCGTCCAGTTCGGCATCCTCAAAATCGGTTTTGTTGCAGGCCGAGTAAAAAACGCCCAACAGGACGATGGCTGGCATGAAAAAGCGCAGCAGTTGTTTGTAGTGCATCAGAAATGGGTTTGTCAATTTGGTGAACAGCAAGAGAACGATGCGAAGGCGGGCAAAATTCTGAATTAAGGGTTAAAGGTTTTTGGTTTGGTCAGGCAAAAGTACGGCTTTGTTCAGAAATGGCGGAAATACAAACGCCGGGGCGAGGGTGAGTCGCTCCGGCGTTTTTTTGCATTTGAAATCATCAATCAAGTCCTAATGACTCCGAATGACTTGTGCTGATTCCTGAAAATCTTTTCCCTTTACCGACACCATATAAACCCCGCCCGGCACTTTTGTCCCCTGCGCGTTTTGGCCATTCCAACGCCATTCCTGTTTGCCCGGCGCGGCGTTTATTTTTTCGGAAAAAATTGTTTTCCCCTGTAAATCAACAATTTCGAGCAACACCGGGCCTGCTTGGGTTTGCTGCCAAGTTATCGCCACCGAATCGGAAAACGGGTTTGGCACGGGCGGGAACATTCGAGAGGAAGCATCATTTAGTTGGGGCGTTTTCACCCCCGTGACACCTTGGCCCTCCGTCACAGTGATGTACTGGTTGGGGAACAAATTGCCGTAAATTTCCTCTATGCCCGACGGCCATTGGATGGACACAGTGTAGCTCGTCGCATCCGCCAGCCCGAAATGGGCGGCCAATTGATTTTGCCCGCAATAGCCCGATTGGGCGCTGATTTCGCGGAGTTGTGTTACCTGTTGCCCGCCGATGTCAGCCGTCACCCACACCTTCGCACCGATGGCCGAGCGGTTGCTCATGGTGCCGACGCAGTTGACCACGACCCAGTTGTTGGTGTTTTCGGAGGCGTGATTTTCGTACAAATAATCTGGCTGGTTCGCATTAAAGCAGTTCGCTACGCCCAAATCAAGGTCGCCGTCGTGGTCGAAATCGCCGAATGCGCAGCCGTACGACCAGCCCTCATCTTTTGAACAAATCTCCGCCGTGTCGCGGGTGAACGTGCCGTCGCCATTGTTCCAAAAAAGGAAATTTTTCCACGGGCCGCCCCAAAAAGAGTTGGTCACAAAAAGGTCGAGGTCGCCGTCGTTGTCCACATCGGCCCATTGACTGCCGAAGGAATTGCCGCCGCTCGTGGTCACCGGGCTGTTTGTTATTTTGGTAAAGTCCCCATTGCCGTCGTTGTGGAAAAGCGCGTCGTTCCCCTGGTCGTTGGCGAGGTAGAGGTCTGGCAGGCCGTCGTTGTCGTAGTCGCCCCAGCTGCTGCTCATGGTTTTGCCGCCGTCGTTGAGGTGCGGGCCGGCGGTGATTTTGGTGAACGAGCCGCTACCGTCGTTGCGGTAGAGATTTTCTTTTTCGTTGTTTTCATTGCTGACAAAAATATCGAGGTCGCCGTCCAAGTCCACGTCCGTCCAATTGACCGAGCGGGAGGTGGCCGCGTCCGTGACCGGCGTGCCCGTTGTGACTTTTGTGAACGTGCCGTCGCCGTTGCCGCGATAGAGGAAATTGCGTTTGTTGCCGTCGCTGTTCGTCACATAAAGGTCGAGGTTGCCGTCGTTGTCGTAGTCGCCCCACGAGGCTGTTTCGGAGTAGCCGCCTTCCGTGACAAATTGCCCAGTTGTAGCCTGCTCAAAGGTGCCGTCGCCGTTGTTTTTGTAAAATAAGTTGTTGACATTGTACCAGTTGACGACGAAGCAGTCTTGGTCACCGTCATTGTCCACATCCGCCCAAGTAGCACCGTCGGAGGGCTTGTTATCTTGTACAATGGGGTCGCCGGTGAGGGGGGCGAATCCGCCCGTGCCGTTGTTCAAGTAGAGAAAATTGTTTTGCCCGGCTTGTGGGCCATTGCTGATGAAAAGGTCTAAATCCGAGTCGCTGTCCACGTCAATCCAATTCACCGAGCGCGAGTCGCCAGGCGTGTTGACGACGGGAGAGTTCAGCACTTTTGAAAAATTATTTTGATTGGAAAAAGACGTTGTGGCAGCCGGATTGGAAGGAGCCGCGCCGCCGTAAGCACCGAGGTCGCTGCGCAATTTTCCCCGTGCGGGAAATGCTGCTGCGCGGCTGTTTTTGGAAAAATCATGGTACGCCGCGTCGGGGTGCCCCGCGTCAATGGCGGGCGAGCCAGCCTCCAGCAAAAAACTCAAGGTGTCGCGGAAAAGCGGATTGGCCGAAATCGTGCCCGTGCCGGAGAACCCCGTTTCCACGCAGTTGTACCGCATTTGGACAGAGCCGCCCGCGAAGGCGATGGGTTTGCCAGTCACCTGTGTGTTGCCCCACACGATGTTGTTCTCGACTTTTAAAGTGACGGAAAAAACCCAGATGCCGCCGCCTTTTCCGCTAAATTGGGAAGAGCCGGTCGGCGATTGGTTGTATGCTATCGTGTTGTTTTTCAAAACATTGATGGTGGTCAAGTTGGCTCCCGTTGTCCAAAAGCCGCCGCCCGAAAAGTCTTTGCCGCCGTAGTTGAACGCGATGACGTTGTTTTCGACCACCGCGCCGGGGCAATAATTCAGCACGATGCCGCCGCCATAACCTTCTGCGCGGTTGTGGATGATTTGGTTGTTCGCGATGCGCACCGCGCCGTCGCCGCTGCGGATGCCGCCGCCGCCCACACTCACGATGCCCGTACCGCCGGGTGTCACCGTGTTGTCGCGGATGATGTTGTGCCGGATGACGGGCGCGGAAAATTCGGTCAGGATGCCGCCGCCCTCGCGGAAAGTCCCTGCGCCCGCGGGGTCGAGCCAAACGGTGCCCTTGCCGCCGCGAAAAGTGAAACCCTGCACGACGGTGGCCGCCGATTCGCCTTTCCAGATGAGCAGGCAACTGGCTGTGTCGGGGTGTGCGGGCTGGCTGCCGTCAATCACTGTTTGGCGGATGATGTCCGCGGGATTGTTTTCCAAAAAATAGCGACTGCTGAGTACGATGTTGCGCCCGCGCAGTTGCACATTTTCATAATAAATGCCGGGGCTGACGAGCACGGTGTCGCCCTCTTGCGCGGCATCCACCGCTGCCTGCACAGTGGCATAGTTGGCGGGAACGAGTCGGATGGTTTGCGATTGTAAGAGATTGGTTTTCAGGGAAAAGATCAGGAACAGGCCTGCTGCGAATAGGTGAAGTTTTGTTTTCATAGCAAAATTTAAAAAGTTGGTGTGTTTATGTTGAGTGGTTGAGTTTTGTGTTAATCTCCTTCTCGTTCAACCCCACCCCGACCCTCCCCTAAAAGGGAGGGAGACGTAGAGTACGCCGCGTCGTCGTCGCGGCTCCCTCCCTTTTAGGGGAGGGTCGGGGTGGGGTTGAACGAGAAGGGGAAAAGTGGGGTTGGCGCACCAAAATTGAATCATCCGCCCCGCCCCGCCTCCAAAAGTCTATGAACAGCGGTTTGCGCCGACCGAAAAACAGACATCGCTGCCGGGTTTTTCCCGAAGTTTGCGCCATGAAACGCCGCATCGTTCTTCACCTCGCGTTTTGGCTGGCATTCTGGTTCATTTACGCCTACACTTACAGCCGCTACGACGGAAACGTGACTAAATACTTGCTGACCGAGGGGCTGCAAATGCCCGCCCGGATATTGGCGACATACTTGTGTTTTTGGTGCTTCGACCGTTTTTCGGGCTCGAGCGCCTGGCTGGCATTCGGTGGTGCGGCATTGGCGAATTTTGGTGGTGGGCTACTCAATAGGTTGCTGAAACTGTGGTACTTGGTGCCGGTGCATTTTCCCGATGCCACCATCGAAATTTGGAGTTTTAGGATGATGTACGACGTGTTCGACTGTGTGCTGGCGAGTTGCACGGCGCTCTCGGCGCGGCTCTATTTTCGCCAACAAACTTTGCAACGCCGGGAGGCTCAACTCCGTGCGGAAAAATCGGAGGCTGAGTTGCGGGCGCTGAAAGGTCAGATTCACCCGCATTTTTTGTTCAACACCATCAACAACCTCTACGCGCTGGCGCGCATGAAATCGCCGAAAACGGCACCGGTGGCGTTGAAATTGGCGAACCTGCTGCGCTATGTATTGTACGAGTCCGCCAAACCGGACGTGACGCTGGAGCAGGAGGTGCAAAACTTGCGCGACTTCGTGGAATTGGAAAAACTACGTTTCGACGAAGGTCGCCTGTCGGTGAAAATGGACGTGGAATTGGACGATGCCAAGCAGCGAATTACGCCGCTGCTTTTATTGCCGTTGGTAGAAAATGCATTCAAACACGGCGTGAGCGAAAAACGCTCGGAGGCTTGGGTGAACATTTTTATTTTCCTGAAAAACAAGGTGTTGGAAGTAAAAATAGAAAACTCAAAAGAGGCCGACCACGCCACCAACCCACAGGGCATCGGTCTGCAAAACGTGCGGCGGCAGTTGGAGCTGTTGTATCCGAACCAGCATAAGTTGGCAATTGCAAACAAAGAAGATGTGTTTGCTGTCGAACTCAAGATTGACCTTCGTTAGGGGACTATTCTAAAATTAGGAGTAGTTCAATACTCAAAACCCTGCTCTCAGTGAACGAACAACGAACAACAAGCAACGATCAACGACTTTACTGCCTCATCGTGGAGGACGAGCCGTTGGCTGCTGGTATCCTCGAAGATTATGTGCGGCAGGTGCCGTACCTGCGGCTCACGGGCCGTTGCG
>CAYZVM010000020.1:43108-45719 GCA_964481485.1 uncultured Saprospiraceae bacterium
ATCCTCGAAGATTATGTGCGGCAGGTGCCGTACCTGCGGCTCACGGGCCGTTGCGCCGATGCGATGCAGGCACTCGAAGCCTTGCGCGAAGCACCGGTGGATGTTTTGTTTCTCGACATCCACCTGCCCGGCCTCAAAGGGCTGGACTTTTTGCGTTCGCTGCAATACCCGCCGCAGGTCATCCTGACGACGGCCTACCACGAATACGCGCTCGAAGGCTACGACCTCAGCGTGGTGGATTACTTACTCAAACCAATTGACTTTGAGCGGTTTGTGAAGGCTGTTCAGAAATTGAAGAGGAGTGACACTTTTGCAAAAAGTGTCACTCCTGTCAGCCGCCCCTTTCAGTTTTTCAACGTCAACAAAAAAATGGTGCGCGTGTGGCTCGACGAGGTGTTGTATGCTGAAAGCCTGAAAGAGTATGTGCGGATTTTTTTGCCCGGCGGTAAATCTATTGTGACCAAAATGCAATTGGGCGAACTCGAAAGCAGGCTCGACGGCCTCGGTTTTTTGCGGATACACCGCTCGTTTTTGGTGGCGCTGCGGCATATCGAGGCATATACGGCGACGGAGGTGACGTTGGGCGGCAAGGAGATTCCGATTGGACGGCAGTACAAAGACGCGACGATGGATGTGTTGGAAAGGATGGTTTAGGGTTGAAACTGGAACTTGAAAATCAGAATGAAAACATCGGAGTCGTGTTTGCCGCTAAACAAAACTGCCTCTTCCGCGTTTTGCCCCCCATGAAAGACATCCACCAAATTCGCACCCTCGGCGAGTTGAAAAAAAGCGGCTATCAACCCCGTTCGGTCAAGGAAGAACTCCGCGCCAACCTCATCCAAAAAATCCGCAGCAAAGAGACCATTTTCCCCGGCATCTATGGCTTCGACGACACGGTGCTGCCTGATGTGGAACGCGCTATACTGAGTCGCCACAACATTTTGCTGCTCGGGCTGCGCGGCCAAGCCAAAACCCGAATCGCCCGGATGCTGATTGGCCTGTTGGACGAACACACGCCGGTGGTGGCGGGCAGTGAGCTCAACGACGACCCGCTCGCGCCTATTAGCCGATATGCACTTGATTTGATTGCCGAAAAAGGCGACGACACGCCCATTGAATGGATGCACCGCGACGAACGTTATGTGGAGAAACTCGCCACGCCCGACGTGAGTATCGCCGACCTCGTGGGCGATGTGGATCCCATCAAGGCCGCCAATTTGCGGCTTCCTTATTCCGACGAGCGGGTGATTCACTTCGGCCTGATTCCGCGAGCCCACCGTTGTTTGTTCGTTATCAACGAATTGCCCGACTTGCAGGCGCGGATTCAGGTGTCTTTGTTCAACGTGTTGCAAGAAGGCGATATGCAAATACGGGGTTTCAAACTCCGCTTGCCGCTCGACGTGGAGTTCATTTTCACGGCCAACCCCGAAGATTACACCAACCGGGGCAGCATCATCACGCCGTTGAAAGACCGCATCGAAAGCCAAATCACGACCCACTACCCGACTTCGATTGACATTGGCCGCCGTATCACCGAACAGGAGGCGCGTATCACCGCCGAGCAGCGCGAGAAGATTCGTGTGCCCAATGTGCTGAAAGATTTGATTGAAGAAATTGCCTTCGCCGCCCGCGAGAGCGAGTTGGTGGACAAAAAAAGCGGTGTGAGCGCCCGCCTCACCATCACGGCTTACGAAAATCTTTACTCCACTGCCGAACGGCGTTTGCTCCGCAACGGCGAGGACAAAACGACCGCCCGCATCACCGATTTTTGGGGTGTCATCCCGGCCATCACGGGCAAGGTGGAGATGGTGTACGAAGGCGAGCAGGAGGGTGCTTATGTGGTGGCGCTCAGCATCATCGGCGCGGCGTTGAAAAAGGTGTTTCTCCAGTATTTCCCCGATCCGACAAAACTGAAACGCGGTCAAGAACGCGACCCCTACGGCGTGGTAAAGGCTTGGTTTTCAGCAGGCAACACGGTGGATTTGTTCACGGACTTAGATGCTAAAAAGTTTTTTCAGGAACTCGACCAAGTGGCAGGTTTGAAAAAAGTAGCCGAAGCCGCCAAAGTGGACGATTTGGAAATGTACACTTTCATGGAACTGGCCTTGCACGGCCTCGCCGAGTTCGAGGTGCTGAGCAAAGAGTTCATTCAGACCAAATGGGTGTTCAAAGATTTCCTGACCGGGAATTTGAAAGACGACGATGATGACGCACGGGATATGCGGGATTTGTTCAATTAGCCCAAGTTGCGACCCACCAAATTAGAAGGATCGGAAAACGGATGACACGGATTTTGCGGATTCAAACAGATTTTTTGAAAAAACCAAAGAAAAATAATCCGTTCAAATCCGCAAAATCCGTGTCATCCGTTTTGCAATTATGTCATGTGCGCACACAGGTTACAATTTGGGTTAATTAAATATCCCCTCTCGGTTATCAACAGTTTAATCTGATGGGTACTGGTATCTTTGGCAGTGGAAATTTCCTAAACCATTATGCATCATGTTCAACCCATTCAAAGTCCAATTGAGTTGCAACCATTCTATCGCCTCCGAAGAGCGGGAGCAATTTCTCGAATTCGTCAACAGCCAACTTCTTGTCATTGGCTGCG
>CAYZVM010000021.1:0-42993 GCA_964481485.1 uncultured Saprospiraceae bacterium
ACATGGTCGGGAGGCGAGGGAGCTGCCTGAAAATCCCTACAAAAAAAGAGTAAGGCGCGGAAGCCCAAAAGCGACAAGAGTAGGCATCCTGTTACCACACCTAAAAATGTTCACCATGAAAAAAATCTTTGTTACACTTTTGCTCGCTTTGGGATTGGCCCAAGTCGCGCCCGTTCAGGCTACTACTGGTACTCCCAACGCTGGAGAGGCCGTCGTTGCCAAATTGCTGAAGCAGCGCAGCGAGCTTCCCGCTGCGTTTGCGAACATGACGCCCGACGAGTTTTTGAAGATGACGCCTAAAAAAATGAAGGCGGCCACTGGTAAAAAAATGTCGTTGAAGCAGGTGATTGCGCTGAAAGCCGCTCAAAAAGCAGTGAAAAAGCAAATCAAATCTGCAGGCACCGCTGCTCCCGGCATTGAAAAAGGCGTGTACATCATCTTGGCGATTTTCATTCCTTTCTTGGCCGTCGGTTTAGCCTCAAACTGGGAAGGAAGCGACTGGCTGATTGCGCTGCTGTTGTCATTCCTTTGCGGGATACCGGGCATCATCTACGCATTGATAAAAATGAAAGACTACTACGGCTAATAAATTAAAACATGAGAGCCGGGGCGCGTGTGTTGCTCCGGCTCTTTTTGAAATGAAACAATGAGCCAATCCAACATGCTCATCCTCAGGATTATATTCTGGGTAGGCGTACCTGCTGTGCTGCTCCTTTTGCCCAAAGGCATTTTTGACGACGGGCCACCGTTGTGCCCATCCATGATATTTTTGGGCGAAGAATGTCCGGGCTGTGGCATGACCCGTGCTTGTATGCACTTGATACATTTTGATTTCACCGAAGCCTATTATCACAACGCGCTCAGTTTCGTGGTGTTTCCCATACTTGCTATCGTCTGGGCAAAATTGTTCTGGACGGATTGGCAAAAGTTAAAGCAGATTCGGAGCAGCGTTTGACAACGCTCGACCATCAACACTGGCTTTATCCGTTTTTATCTGCTCAATCCGTTCAATCCGCTTTCCAATTATTGCCGCGTAGGGCTGTCGCGCAACTTGAATTTAAAGCCTAAGCTGTTTTTTCATGAGAAGCGACGGTGATGAAAAAGCGGTTTTTATGCCATAGAAACTACCGCCAGTCAATTCCCGATCCGCGCCTCTGCGGTTTTATTTTTACCCGCTGCGCAGCAAAATATCAATACCCCCACACCTCCACCGTCTCACCCCAAATCACCAACCTCCCCCCCGACAGTATCGCCATTTTTCCTTTCAATATCTCCGCAGGAATCGCCACCTCTTTACTCGCCCGCACTTGCAGATGCTCAGCGACAATGTTGCCTTCGGTGAGGTAATGTATCTGGTTGTCAACAATTTGGAAATCCTTCACTGGGTGCTGCGGCACGAGTAGCCGGTCGAATTGGGCAAACAAATCGAACACAAAAACCCCTTGTGTCGAGTCGGCCAAATACACCCGGTCGTTGCTTTCCCGGAGGCAGGAAGGGCGGTTGGGCGTGGCTTCTGACAGATTCATGCTCTGGCTTTCGTAGCGTTTTTCTCCCTCTGGCGTGATTTTCACGAGGCGGAAATTCACCTCGTCGTAAAGCCACATATTGCCGTCCTGCGCTACAGCGACCGTGCGCACTTCCGGGTATCCGGCGGTGATAAGGTTCAGGTTGCCCAACTCCGTCAGGCTCCGGTCAAGGAAAAGCACCATGCGGAAATCAGCGTACCACACCAACACTTTTAGCGGATTCGACACGTCGAGCCGGGTCGGGTTGCCGAGGCGGTTGTTGGAGTAGCGAGTGAGCCGCCGACCGTCGGGGGCGTATTTCTCGATGGCGTTGTCGGGCGTGATGAGATAGACGTTGGAGAGATTGTCGGTGGCGGCGAATCGGGCTTTCACCGGCAGAGTCTGGAGCAGACGGAAGGTATCGGCAGTTTGCGCGGCAGTTTGGTTATATGCCAGACATAGGAACACGGCGAGCGATAAAAACCTGAGTGTCAGAGTCATGGCATCGGGCGCAATCAATTAAAATTGATGTAGTCCCCTGGATTCACCGGGCGACCTTTGTACCAAAGTTCAAAATGGAGGTGCGGCCCCGAAGTGTTCTCGCCCGAATTGCCGATGATGGCAATCGCCTCACCCGTTTTGACGGCCACCCCCGTTTGTTTCAGCAGCACAGAGTTGTGTTTGTACATGGTCACCACGTTGTTGGGGTGCTGGATGGCGATGCTGTAACCCGTCTCCACGGTGTAGCCCGCCGAGATGACCACGCCGTCGGCGGCGGCTTTTACGGCCGTATTTTTCGGCGCAGCCACGTCAATACCGAAGTGGCTTTTTTGCAAATCGAAACCTGCGGTTGTCTCTCCAGACACGGGCGGCATGAAAAAAAGTTGTTCCAACGGTACTTCGCGCGGCACGGGAGGCGCGGCACCGGCAGCCGCTGCAGCCACCGCGACGGGGTCGCTGGTGAATGTGCCTTTGTCCACCGCCGCGCGCAATTGCTCGTCTTCCGGGATTCGTTCGATGTCCTCAGGCGGTATAGAACTCATCGAATCGGCTGGTACACCTTGTTTCTCCACCGCTTCTTTGCTCAAGTCCGCCAGATCGCCGACCAAGATTTTGCGGAGATTCTCATTGTAGCGCCGGTGGGCGTCCATTTCTTTTTCCATATCCGTTACCTTCGCTGTCAGTTCTGCCACTTCGGCATCGCGGTTGAAGTCGCCGTAACCGGGGATGTAGCGTTTGAGCGGTGTCCACACGATAAGCGTCGTGACGATGATAGCCGTGCCGACGATGAGCGAACTGACCACGACATACAGCGACAAAGGTGTCATTTTCATGGAAGTGACTTCCTCGAACGTGTCGTCGTTCATAATCACGAGACGATATTTGTCGCGCAATTTTTCCATCAGGCCGCGGTCGTCGTCGCCGTGCCGCCGGAAGAAGTCGAAGAATTTTTTTATAAAAGCAAAATACTTTTGCATCCTCGAAAGTATGAGAAAATTGAAAGGGGCGAGAAAAATGGTGACTGCGGCAAAAGAACGGAAGCGCGAAGGACAAAAGGCTATTCAAATTTCACGCGCTGTTTTTTTTTCGTTTTCGGTGCAAAGTTCGTTCAAAATGTGATGCAAACGTTTGTAAACCCGGGTATGTTGCTCCATTTTTTTGTTAAAAACTATCTTGGCCGGACAACCTTTTTCGCCCAAAACGCACCTTCATCACCTGCATTCCAACACCAACTATATCCTTGATTTTGATTTTGCACTTTCGACTTTCGGGCGTTTTGGTTTGCCTAAACAATTGACAACCAATGAATTTAGGCTGAACGCTCTTTGTCCAACGTCCAAACCTGTTTTTAATATGAAAAGAATCATAAGCGCGACCCTTGCGCTGGCTGCACTCCTCTTGGTCGCTGGCTGCGTCACTCAAAAGAAAAAGGGCGAAGAGGTCGGTCGGTTCAAACGTGGCTACCACAACCTGACCTCGAAATACAATTATTGGTTCAACGCCGACGAACTGTTCCGCCTGACGCAGGACAAACTGGCCGAAGAACACAAGGACAACTACAATCAACTACTCGATATTTACCCATACGCCGCCGTGGAGCCTACCTCTGCACGGGCGGATTTGGACAACGTCGTCGTCAAGGCCTCCAAAGGCATAGCCCTGCACCGACCCAGTACTTGGGTGGACGACTGCTACACCCTCATCGGGCAGGCGCAGTATTTGAAACGCGACTTCGAGACCGCCGAGAATACTTTTAAGTATATTCAGGACGAGCACGACCCCAAAAAGACGAGCAAAAGCAAATTGAAAAAGAAGAAAAAGTCGAAACGCGAATTGAGAAAAGAGAAAAAAGAGAAGGAAAAAAAGAAGAAAAAGAAGAAGAAAGCCGCCAAAAAGAAAAAAAAGAAAAAGAGCGCATCGAAAAAGAAATCTGACAAAAACACCGATACGACCAAACCCAAAGAAACGCCCAAACCAGAAGAGCCCAAAAAAGAAGACGAGGTCAAACTCACTGGCGAAAATCCTTACGACAAGGGACTGGGACAAACTGCCGCCTACCCGTTGGCGATGATATGGTATGGCCGCACCCTTATCGAGCGCGAGAAGTACGATGAGGCCGATTTCTTGTTCCGCGATCTGTGGGAAGACCGCTTCTTTCCTGCCGATTTGCACGATGATTTGGCCACCGCCGAGGCTTATTTGTGGATAAAACAGAAAAAATACGACAAAGCCATCCCGCCCCTTTCGCGAGCAATAGAACTGACCGACAAGAAAAAAGAGCGCGCTCGGCTTGCCTTTATCCTCGCTCAACTGTACGACCGCTCGGGCAACTACGACCAAGCCTACGCCGCGCTCGGCACGGTGCTCGGCAGCCGCCCTACCTACGAAATGGAATTCAACGCCCGGCTGCGCCAAATCCAAGCAGGCTGGGTCAACCAAAAAATCAACAGCGACGAAGCCAAGCGTTCCCTCGAGCGGATGCTCAAAGACGACAAAAACCTAGAGTACCGCGACCAGATTTACTACGTCATGGCCGACATCGCACTGCGCGAAGGCCTGAAAAAAGAGGCAATTGCTTACCTCCGCCAATCATTGGATTTTAACAAAGGAAACATCGCCCAACGCACTGAATCCTTCCTGAAACTTGCCGAACTCTACTTCGAACTCGAAAATTTCGTGCAAGCAAAACTCTACTACGACAGCACCCTCACCGTGCTGCCCACCATAGACGAGCGCTACAAAACGGTGACAGACTATGCCAACAATCTGAAAGACATCGCTCGCCTGATCACCACCATCGCCGCCAACGACAGCATCGTGCGCGTCTTCCGGATGAGCGACGAAGAGCGGAAAGAACTCGCAAAAAGAATCAAAAAGCAGCGCGAGGAAGACTTTGAAAAATCTTCCAAAATCGTGCAAGCACCGGGCGGTGCCAAAGCCCCATCCCTTCCAGCAGGCGGCGGAAGAACCTCCACATTCTATTTTTACAACGACGCTTTTTTGAAAAAAGGCAAAAAGGATTTTGCCAAAACGTGGGGAACCCGCAAACTCGAAGACAACTGGCGGCGCAAAAACCGCCCGCTCTCCGGCCCCGGTGACGACGTGGCAAAAGGCGACAGCATTCGCACAGAAGTGAGCGAATCGGAGTTGAAAGACATCTTCGCTACCTTGCCCAAAAGTGAGGCCGAACTTGCCGTGCTACACCTCGCTACCTACGATGCCATGTACCAACTTGGCGTGCTTTTCCGCGACAAACTGCAAAACAATCAGCGGTGTTCCGGTACGCTCGAAGAAATGCAGACGCGGTACCCAGAAAATGACAAGTACGAAAAAGAAACCTGGTATTATTGCTACCTCGCCTTCACCGACCTGAACAATACCCAACGCGCCAAATATTATCTGGAAAAACTCGCGAGCAAATACCCCAACAGCGCATACGCCCGCGCCCTCACCGACCCCAACTTCCTGAACGCCACCAGAGCCAGAGAGCGCGAGCTCAACGCCTACTACGAACAAACCTACTCCGCTTTCCAAAAAGGCGAGTACAAAGACGCTTACGAACGTTGCCAAGGCGCGCCCGAAAAATACGGCTCACAAAACCCCCTCATGGCAAAATTCACCCTCCTGAGCGCCCTCTGCGTTGGCAATCTGCAAGGCACAGAAGCCTATTGCAAAGCTCTTTCGGAGGTTATAGCCCGCCACCCCGAAACCGCCGAAGCCACCCGTGCCAAAGAAATCGCACGTCTGATGAACTGCAAAGGCTTCGAGGTAGCCGACGAACAGAAGAAGCAAAAAGACCAGATTGACGATGCCTTCACCCGCGAAGACGACAAACTCCACTATTTCATCGTAGCCCTCAGAGGCAAAGATGTGCGCCTCGACGAGGTGAAAAATGCCGTGTCGGACTACAATCGGGAAAACCACAAACTCGAACAACTCCGCATCTCCAATATCTTCCTCGGCACCGATACGGACAACCCCGTCGTCGTCATCCGCAAGTTCGACAGCAAGGACCAAGCCATGCGCTACCTCAACGAGGTAAAAGACAAAGCCGACTTCTTGGGCGAAACAGACAAGAAAAAGTACGATAAAGAGTTCTTTGTCGTCACCCAAGAAAACTATCGCCGTGTGCTGAAAAACAAGACTCTGGATGGATATCGCGAATTTTTTCAGGACAATTATTTGAAATAAAAAAGGACTTATGTTGAGGTGTAAAAGCCGCAAGATGCAATCAGTGCCTTGCGGCTTTTTCGATTTTATGCGACCGTCTCATTTTTTGCCATACACCCGCAAATACGCCGCCGCCGTTTCCTCCATCGTAAATGGCACAAACAGACGACCCTCATCGAGCGTCCCCAATCCCTCCACCACCAACTTCGCCAAACTCTTCTCATTTTCGGCCACCACGCCCAACGTAGGCGCAATGCCAACTGCAGTGCTCACCACCCGGCAGCCGTTCCCCGCAGCCTCCGCCAGCACATAGCCGAACGACTCGAAATCCGCCGTGTGCAACAAAACTTTGGCATCTTGCATCCGCGCCAGCACTTCCGGGCGAGGCAAATCGCCAACGAAACGGACATTTTCCGATAAATCCAACCGATGGGCAAGCCGCTCCAATTTCCCCCGTTCGGGCCCGCTGCCGATGAGTTCGGCCCGCAGATGGGGAAAAGTTTGAGTGGCCAAAGCAATGACCCGCAGCCATTTTTCCCAGTTTTTTACCGGAATGAGCGAGCCGACACCCAGCACATCGAGCTGGCGTTCGGCTGGGACGGCAGTCGGAATTTCAACCCCGTTCATGCCCCAGGGAATGACGTGTGCCGCCCGCAGGCCAGTGTTTTTTTCAAAAATATTGTTTTGAAAATCAGAAACAGCCACGAGCCGGGCAGCGCGTTCGGGCAAAAGGCCGCGCAGGAATTTTCTATTTTCAGGCAAAACATCCTGCCCCATGAGGGTAGTGAAGTGCGGGACGCCGCGCCGCGCCGATACTCTTTCACCCACACCAGAAGCCCAACCGAGCCAAAAACTGTGGATGGCGGTCGTGTTTTCATCCAAAATGTCGTGACAAAAATTCATCGCTCGCCAAAGTGTGCGCAGTTTTAGCCAACGGCGGTTTTGCCCATTGCACGGAAAAACGGTGGTCTCGTGCCAACGATACGGCTCGCTGCGAAAAGGATAATCCAAAGCAACAATCTGCAAATCAACACTCCGGCGCAACAATTCTTTAGCCAGCAGCTGCATGGGCGGGATGCAGTTGAAATCATGCTCGTTGGCAGCAAAACCGGGTGTAATCCAGAGAATACGCATGGGGCAAAAATAAAAAGGGGCGAACGTTTCATCGTTCGCCCCGGGTATAGCGACACCCCGAACGAATCGGGGCGGAATGACGGCGCTCCCGCTCAAAGGCAAGGATTGCACCGTTTTCTATGTTCAAAGTTTTACCAACCTTTTTGTCAATTGCGCCCCGCGTTCGTCGCGCACGGTCGCAAAATAAACGCCGGGTTGCCAGCCATCGGTGTTGATTTCAAAATGTTGGATGCCCGAGGGCAGTTCATCCGAAACCACACGCGACACGATTTTTCCGGTCAAATCTGCCACCTCGATTTGAACTGAGGCGCTGTTGTCCAAAGAGAAATCTATCGCAAAAACGTCGTTCGTCGGGTTGGGGTACACCTCCAATCCGCTCAGAATCCCGGCCACCTCGCGCACTGGCGTGGGGTTCACACCCGGCGGCAGCGGCACGAACTGGTCGGTGTACAGCCGGTATTCGCCGGGGGCTAAGGTGAGCGGCGTGGCCACATTCGTCACGTCGAGCGTTTGGCCGGTGTAGTACTCATACCAGATGCCGGTGTGCTGAAAACTCGGTGTCACGGAGGTGCTTGCCAGATTCACATTGGCGACGACGTGGACGTTCATCGTCGGCGAGTTCAGGCGGATGCTGCGGCCAAACCCCGGGTCAATATCAATTTGAAAATCAGTGGTTTCAAACACGTCGTAGTTTTTCCGCAGGTGCAAAAGAGAGGCCGTCACGTCGAAGAGTCGGCGGCGGTAGGGGTCGTTCCGAAAGTCCCAGCGAATGGGTTTGGGCGAAAGGCGGCAGTTGCCGTTTACAGTGCCATCTTCGCAGCGGTTGATGCTAAAATCGTAGCCCAGTTCGCCGAATTGCCAGAGCATTTTTGGCCCCGGCACGGTGTACAGCAGGTTGTTCAACAATTCGATACGGAGCGCGAAATACGGCAGCCATTTGATGTTGTAGTCGCCGTTCACGCTGCCGTTGATGGCACATTCGTAGCCGATGCGCTCCTCGTCGTGGCTTTCAAAATAGCCGATAAGATGCGGTTTTGTCCAGTCGCGCTGTTGCCACGAAATCCAGCTCATGTCGGTCTGGTTGCCGCCGAGATTGTTGCCCAGCGCGGTTTCTTTGTACGCGCCGTGCATATTGCCCCAGAGCATCATACCGTAGTTGGCAAGTTCTTTTTCCTCATTGTTGGCAGCAAAATGCTCGAGAATGACATAGGAAGTCGGATCCACCGACCACATAAAATCGGCATAACCTTTCAAGGTCGCTATTCGCCCACCGTCATATTGCCCCCAGGCATCCACGTTCGTACCTGTATTTTTTTGGGTAAAACCTTTCGAGAGGTCGAAGCGGAAGCCGTCCACTTTGAATTCGGTGAGCCAATATTTCAAACAATTGCGCACATAAGCCCGCGTCGCCTGGCTCTCGTGGTTGAAGTCGTTGAACACGCTGAACGGGTGCGTCGCCTGGGGATTGAGCCAGGGATTGCCGGCGGCTGGTTGGTTATTGGAAGCATCCCAGTAAAGTTGTGCCAACGGGCTTTGGCCGCTCGCCTGGTTGAACACTACGTCGAGGATGACGGCGATGTTGCGTTTGTGGCATTCGTCCACGAGCAATTTAAACGCCTCCGCTGTGCCGTAATATTTGTCCAAAGCCTTATGGAAAGAGGGGTTGTAGCCCCAACTTTGGTTGCCGTCGAACTCATTGATTGGCATCAGTTCGATGGCCGTGACCCCCAGCCTTTCGATGTAATCCAGCGTATCCAGCAAGTTTTGGTAGTCGTGCGCATCGAGAAAATCGCGCAGCAGCAATTCATAAACGACGAGGTCGGTTTTTTTGGGGCGCACATAATCAGTTGCTTGCCAGTTGAATGGTTGCTGGGCGGTTTGTAGCACCGATACGATGCCGGAGGTTTTTCCCGTCGGGTATGCGGGCAAATTCGGGTAGGTGGACGCGGGGATAAAAGGGTCGTTGCCAGCATCCAGCACGAGGGTGCTGAGTGGGTCGGCGATGCGCAGTGCGCCGTCCACGAGGTATTGGAATCGGTATTGCTGGCCGGGGGTAAGACCCGTCAGTTCGAGCCACCAAGTGGCGTTGTCGGTGCCGCGTTTCATCTGAAAGTTGCCATCGGGTAGCCAGTCATTGAAGTCGCCCATGACGTGGACGATTTGTTTGTTGGGTGCGTACAGCGAGAAACGAACGGTTTGATTGTCAATGTAGTTGATGCCCAATTCCGTCCCGGCGGGTGGGTTCTGTGTCACCACATTTCCAGCCACGACGTAGATAAAGGACGAGGTGTCGGACTCAGTCGCGGTGGTCGCCACAAATTCCACTTTGTGCACACCGGCGGCCCCGGCGGTGAGGTTGGTCTCGAGTTTTGTGGCATTTGGTTCGGCGGCCACCTGCACGCCGTTGTCGAAGAGTTTCAAATCAGCCGCTTGCGAGGCGGCGGTTTTTACCGCGATTGTGCTGCCCGTGTTTGCCAAAAAAACATTTGCCGAAGGCGACAAAAAAGTGGTGAGCAAACCGGCGTTGACGGGATAGACGGGGTAGAAAATATCGGAACCGTCGGCGGCACGGCCCACGATGCTGCCATTTTGGTTGCGGAAGACAAAGGCGAGGCTCGTCACTGTTTCGTTGGCTGCGACATTGAAAAACGAGTTGATGGTGATGGTTTTTTTCCAAATATTCGGCCCTTCGTTGGTCATCAAACCCACCGGGTCGGCCACGCCCCAATTGGTCGGAACGTTTTGCCAGCCGTTTTTTCCTTCTATCAGCACACCCATGTGCGCGTATACTGGCCCGGCGAATCCGGCCAGTGCGCCGTTGCCTTCGGCGGCGTTGAAATAAATGGTGACTTGCTGGGTAGCGGTGGGGAACACGGGGTCGCAACTCACTTGTGCGCCCATTGCAAACGGCAAAAAGCCAAGTACCAAAAGCAGAAATTTTTTCATGCGGAGGGAGTGTTTGATTTTGAAAAACAATAAAAAATCCTATTCCGTCGGGTTGAGGCGAAATAGGATAGGGCGTTTCGGTGGCAAAGAAAAAGCCTTTGCGGGGAACGGGCAAATGAATATCGGCTGGCTGACCAGAAATGTCCAAACGGATTTAGCGACCCAATTCCTGCAACGCCAGCCACGCCATCAGCCCCATGCCCGTTTCCAGCGCGGATTCGTCAATGTCGAACGTGTCTGTGTGGATGGGCGAGGTGATGCCGCGTTCGGGATTGCCCGTGCCGAGGCGGTAAAAACAGGCAGGCATGACTTGAGAAAAATAGGCAAAATCTTCGGCGGTCATGCGCAGCGGCAAATCCACCACCTTGTCTTTGCCCAAAAACTCGACGGCCCATTTCTTGGTGCGGGCGGTGAGTTCTTCGTGGTTGTACAGCACCGGGTAGCCTTTCACGATATTGAACACGCAAGCCGCGCCCATACTTTTGGCGATGGTCTCGGCCATTTTTTTCATGCGCTTGTGGGCTTCGGCGCGCCATTTTTCGTCCATTGTGCGGAAGGTACCTTCTATTTTTACCTCGTTCGGAATCACGTTTGTAGCGCCGCCCACAGAATTTATTTTGCCAAAAGTAAACACCGACGGAACTCCGGGGTCGGCGTATCGGCTGACGATTTGTTGCAGAGAAACAATGAGCTGTGCTGTGATTGCCACCGGGTCAATACAGTCGTGCGGCATGGCGCCGTGTCCGCCGCGCCCTTTCACGGTGACGTAGATTTCATCTGCCGAGGCCATGTAGATGCCGGGTTTCAGGCCAATCATGCCCGCCCGCAGCGGCGGGTGGACGTGCTGCCCAAAAATGCTGGTCGGACGTGGGTTTTCGAGTACACCTTCTTTTATCATAATGCTCGCACCGCCGGGCAGTTTTTCTTCGCCGGGCTGGAAAATGCACTTCACCGTGCCCTCGAACTGGCCGCGCAGTTCATTCAAAATCCTAGCCGTACCGAGCAGCGATGAGGTGTGCACATCGTGACCGCAGGCGTGCATCACGCCTTCGTTTTGAGATTTGTACGGCACTTTATTGGCCTCGCGGATGGGCAAAGCATCCATGTCGCCGCGCAGGGCGATGATGCGTTTGCGCGGGTTTTTGCCTTTTATCAATGCTACCACGCCGTTGATGGCAATGCCGTGTTTGTGTTCGATGCCGAGTTCGGCGAGTTTGGCGGCGACGAATTTGCCGGTCTGCACTTCCTGGAACGACAGTTCCGGGTGCGCGTGGAGGTGTCGGCGATTGGCGACGGTGTCGGCGTGGTATTGGCGGGCGAGGGCTTGGATTTGTTCTTTCATGAAGGCAAAGAAAGACAAAAGAGGTTTTTGTTGAATAACTTGCGGCTCAAAATCCGCTTACCCTATGAAAGTAAATGACGAAATAGGAATCTCAGTCGAATTTGGCATTGACCTGCTTAACCGCCTGATGACCAGCGCCTTCAAAGGCATACAAGGCTGGGAAAAGAAACATGACCCGCTTGGCACAGCCACGAGCCGTTATGTGGGTGGCCTAATAAAACGATACAATGTTGTAAATGTATTAGGTATGGGTCGCCCTATCCTATTGGAGAACCTTTATGTACGAGCCAACATTTTGAAAAAAATTACTTCTCGAATGGGTTTGAGTATGGAAGAGATGGAAAGATATTTTGACCGAGACACTCGCACTTTCGGAGAAAGAATAAAACCTGTGGACGGTGAAAAAATCGTCAATCAACTTCAAAAATTTATCGTGCTGGGCAAACCGGGGGCAGGTAAAACAACTTATTTGAAATACTTGACCCTGATGATGTTCAACGCTCACAGCCAAATCGAAAGTCGGCGACTGCCGATTTTTGTGACGTTGCGCGAGTGGGCCGACGACAAAAACTCGCTGATGGATTTTATTGCCGGACAATTCTCGATTTGCGGCTTTGAAGAAGCCCAACCTTTTATAGAGCAAATGCTTAAAAATGGCGAATGCGTTGTTCTGTTCGACGGTTTAGACGAGGTAAGTCAGGAAGCCGACCAAATGGGAATTATTCGCAAAATCAAGGACTTTACCGATAAGTATCGTGACAATCAGTTTATTATCAGTTGCCGCGTTGCCGCTTACAACCACTGGTTCGAGCAATTTACCGACGTGGAAATGGCAGATTTTAACGGGGAGCAAAAAGAAACTTTCATCCGAAATTGGTTTTACGGCGAGTCAATAATGGCCATTAAGTGTTGGGAAAAACTGAGAAATAACTCTCAATTACGCGAAATGGCTGCTATCCCCCTCTTGTTGGCATTGCTTTGCATTACTTACCAAGAACTGAAAGATTTTCCGCCTAACCGTTCGGCACTATATCAAGAAGCCATTGATGCATTGCTTGTCAGATGGGATTCTTCCAAAAATATAAATCGAGGAGAAGTTTATCAAAAACTCACCTTATTCCGCAAAAAAGAAATGTTTGCCCAAATCGCTGCCGAAACTTTTGAAAAAAATCAGTATTTTATTCCTGAACGCGTCCTGACCAAACATATCACAAAGTTTATCGAAAACTTGCCCGGCGCAAAAGATGAACAACTTGAACCGGACAGTTTGGCCATTCTGAAATCCATCGAGGCTCAACACGGCATCTTTGCAGAGCGCGCTAGATATATTTATTCCTTTTCGCACTTGACCTTTCAGGAGTATTTCACAGCTATAAATATTGTAGACAACACTCAAAAAGGTGCTTTGGAAAATCTAGTCAATGAACACCTGTACGACTACAAATGGCAAGAAGTTTTTCTCTTAGTGGCAGGAATGCTCGACGATGCCGATGAGTTACTAAAGTTGATGCGGCAAAAAAACGACGAGATACTAAAACTGTCGCTTGTGAACGATTTGATGATAAGGGCAGAAAAATCGCTGTTGCCGACTCAAAAACCCTTGCCAGAGGTGATTCGAAGAAATTTTTCCATATTTATTGCCCTTGCCTTTGCCCGTAGCCGTGTCCGTGTTCTTATCAATATACGTGGCCTTGCCCGTGCTAGTGTTCTTGCTGGTACTCGTGCCCGTGCTCGTGCCTGTGCCCGTGCTCTTGACTACGCTCTTGACATTGTTCGCGATATTGCCCGCCCTCTTTCTCGCGCCCTCGACCGCGCCCTTAGTTTTGATCGTACCCTTGACCGAACCCTTAGCCTTAACCGAACCCTTGATCTTACGCACGCCCACGCTCTTAACATTGCCAATACCCTTGACATTGACCTAAATCTTATCGAAGGTTATATCCAAACAAAAAATCTGGACGAACAAAACATTTGGGAGATTTACCATTATTTCCGAGCTAACTTACTGATGGTCACATGCCTCCAGTCCGACTGCTTTGTGTCAAAAGATGTGCGCGAGCGTATTCTGAACGAGATGCTGACATCGAGAAAAGAAGAATGAAACTATGCTCAAAACCGCCCGCCTCCTACTTCCCCTGTTGTTGTTTCAAAGTTGGTCATCGGCGCAAAATCTCGTGGTCAACCCCTCTTTTGAGCAATTGAAACCCAGCGCAATCGTGGTGCCATGTCAGTTTATGCAGGCTTCCGTCTTTTTTGGGGAAAATATCGAGTCTTGGACGACTTTCCCCGGCATGACCCCCGATGTGCTGCGCGCGGCGGAGAACTGCCCTTTGGTGCCGACGGTACATTCGGGCGAATACTGTTTGGGCATTATCCATTACCTGCCAAGTGAAGACATTGGTCAGCAAAATGGCGACTACCATGAGGCAGTGCAAGGGCGGCTTTCGGCACCGCTCAAGCCGGGCCGGAAATACCGCGTAGAAGTGTGGGTGCGCGAGGACTCGGCCATCATCCTCGACCATCTGGCAAAGGTTTATTCGCCAAAAACACCTGTCGCGCCAGTGAAGGCGGGCAATTTGGGTTTTGCATTTTCGGTGCTGCCGCAAAAAAACGTGCGGGGTGGTTTTTGGCGACTGGTGCAGGATGGGATGCTGCGCCCGCAAGTCAATTTTAGTGACATCATCGCCACAAATGGGGCATGGGTCAAATTGTCCACGACTTTTGTACCCGACCGGCCATTCCAACATTTTATCATCGGCAATTTTTTTAGCGACGCGTTGACTGCCAATAGTTTGACTGCCGAACAGCACCGCCGTATCGAGCAGCGAAATGCTGCCACCAAAGTCCCGATTGACCGCACGAAAAGGGCTGGATATCTCTGTATTGACGACATCTCTGTCATGCTGGAAGTAGAGCCGGATGCGCCTGTGCTGACGATGGAAAAGCAACTGCTCCAAGAGCGGCGATTCACGTTCAGTGCCGGGGTGTTGTTCGATTTTGACAAGGCCGACCTGCGCCCGGCAGCAGGTGCCGAATTGGATTCGCTGGTTATTTTTTTGAAAAAATACCCTAAAACCGAACTCGGCATCGCAGGCCACACGGACGATGTTGGCTCTGAAGAATATAATCTCGACCTCTCGGAACGGCGGGCAAAAGCGGTGTTCGACTACTTGATTTCAAAAGGCATTCCTGCCGCTCGGCTCGGCTCGAAAGGATTTGGCGAAAGCCGCCCGGTGGCCGACAACACGACGGAGGAGGGGCGGCAAAAAAATCGGCGAGTGGAGTGTGTGTTGTTGAAACCATGACGGGCGATATTTTTGAGTTTTTTTCAAAAAAATTGCGAAACCCAGTTTACCTTTCCATGCATTTTGCGATAGACCAAAACATGGAAACAACCAATCTCCTCGGCATCAGCGACCAACTTATGGTACAACGGGTGTACGCCGAAAAACCCAACGGCGGAGCAACTACACTGGCCGTTTACAACCTTTATAGCTCATTCGGATTCAGTCGTTTGCGGAAATCTAGCAAATTCTTGGCACTTTCTGATTTGGAAAGGCAGGAGGCTGCCTATAACGCCTCCATGTATTTCATCAAGGCTATTCTTGAAGGCCAATACGTGCCGCATGAAAAATCTTCGTCGGTGGCCTACTACTGGACGATTTGCAAAAGAAGGGCTTTTGGTGTTCTGCGCAAACTTGCTTCAGGCGAGAAAAAAGGAGAGTTAGATATGGGAGACGAGCTACAATCGGGATCTTTTGCACCCGCTGCCTTTATCTATCGCACTTCATTGGACGACCCCGACAATACCCTTCCACCGGGAGAGACAGAAAAAATCACCGTTTGGCTGGATGCCCAATTGGTCTGGGACACGATTCGCCGTGGTCTGGGCAACCCCTGTTACAACATTTTGATGGAAACAGTAAAGAAAGATCGCCCGCACGAAGAGGCCGCCCGAAAATTAGGCTACACGCTCAAAGCACTTAAAGTGATGAAAAGCAGGTGTCGCCAACAACTGCGCGATTTGCTGCGTGGTGAACTCTAACTCAAACACCGATTTTGCAATGAACTACATAGAATGGGTTGACGCTTATCTCGCTGGCGAGTTGCCGGCGGCGCAACGAAAAGAATTTGAGGCCGCGTTGGAAACATCGGCAGAATTGCAAGTGGAGGTCGCGCTTGCTCGCAGATTGATAACTGCGCTTGATTTAGGCCCGTCCGACGAGGCTACGGAGAATTTGATTGCTCAAATCGTCGAACAACATCGCAGCGAACGAAATGCTCTTTTTCAACATTATCGCGCTGGGTCATTTTCTGCCACAGAGCGTATCAATTTTGAAAAACAACTTGAAGAAAATGAATTGCTTGCTTTTGAATGGGAAATGTATCAAAAAACCAACCCGGTTTTGAAGGTCAATACAAACTGGGCACGCTGGGCGATAGCAGCATCTGTGGTATTGGCACTTGGTTTCTTTTCTTGGTGGATGATGAGAGCAGATACCAACAGCGAGCAATTGTTGGCGAAATACGACGTGCCGGAGTTGTTTCCGCGCATTGAGTATGCATTAGTGAACGAAGGATTGCACCATTTAGGCATCATCGGTTCCCGCGATTTTGATAGTTTAAGAATCAGCGGATTGGAGGCATTCGAGGCTAAGGACTGGGACGAATCCATCCAATTGCTTTCTGAATATTCAATTAACGCCGAACCTTCTGTTGAAGAAACCCCTGATGAAATCAACTTGGTGAATCTGTACATCGGCAGGGCATGGTTTGAAAAAAATGAAACAAGAAAATCCATTGAATACCTCCAAAAAGCCGAAGCAGGGGTGGTTGACAGCGTGAACTACGGCCCATTGAGGGATCTTATGCGCTGGCATCTGACACTCGCCCATCTCAAAAACAATGACATCCCTGCCGCTAAAGTTGTGTTGAAAAAACTTCCAACAACACAGCATGATGTTATTCGCCAACAATCAATCAACCTTTTAAATGATTTAAAATGAAAGTCTTGTCAATCTTCCTCGCGTGGTGCTGGTTTGCGGTTGCCAACGCTCAAACGTTGCACTTCATCATTGCCTCCGACACGCAGCACCCCAACGCAGAAACAGCCGCTTCTTGCCGGATGGATTCTGCCAATATGCACAAAGAGGCTTATTACATGGGCAGAGGCTCCGGCTATTCTCTCCAATTTTATTTTATTACCGGGGGCAATTTTAATGCTGTGCAACTGAAAACCAAAATAGAGTCGGTGCCTGTCAAGCCCGGCGACCTCGTCTGGTGCTTCATCGCTGGCAACGCTGTGTGTGCCGATACGGTGCAAAAAATGACCCGGTGGCTTGAGCCCGGCAGGTCGCCACAAATACAAGTTAGCACCGATGAATTGCTTGCGGCAATAGAGAAGAAAAATGCCCGCCTCAATGTGCTGATTGTTAATGCCTGTTCCTTGGTACGCGACATCGCCGCCCGCGAAGGGAAAAAAGGCGACGGCGAGCCAAAAGTCTATAAATCCTTGTTCTCCGCCTGCGGCACCGTGCGACTCTTCAGCAGCCGGTGTACAGAACTCTCTTATGGCAGCGCGAGTGGCGGGCTTTTTACCAATGTCCTGCTCGACACACTCGACCACTACATCAGCACCGGTCGTGACAAAGTGACGTGGAAAGAATTGGAAAACGACGTGTGCCCGACGACCAACCAACGCTGTATGCAAATAACCTTCCGCCCACAGCATCCAGTGTTTTTTTACAGCAAGAATTTCAGAGAGAGTTGTGGGCCGTGAAGTTGAGCGTACCTCGAATTGCCTGGCATTCAATTTTTTTTCAAAAACACCAACCCTCTTTCTGACATGAAAAATAAAATATTCTGCATTCTACTTTGTGGGCTTTTCGTTTCGCATTGTGTAAATGCTCAATCAACCACTACTAACTTCTCAGAGTGTATGACTGTTACAACTACTCAACCATCACAGCAAGTCGTTTATAGTCTGCCGAATGTAACAAAAGGAGATTCTGTAATCATAATTGTTTCCTCTCCGATATTCTTTGATCCTTGTGTAACGGTCTTTTTTGACACAATGTTCATCGCAGAAAAATGTGCCAACACATCTTTAGCAACTATCATTTTTCAGGCTGATTCTTCAGGAACCTATACGATTGTTGTGAAAGACTTCGGAATCAATGATACAGGCACATTCAGCATTTTTGTAGAGCGTGCTAATGTGCCTGTTGGTGCACAACCTATTATTTGTGGCAGCCCCGATGCTTTCCAGATTGATTGCAGACCAGAAATAGTTACTCGAAAATTCAGCGCACAACCCAACTCTTTCATCAATATCAATGCTTCTTCGCCAATATTCGTTGATGTCTGCTTAGTAGTTAGAAATGCTTCAGGCTCAATAGTGGCTTCAAATTGTAGCAACCAGCCTTCAGCAATAATTCAATTTACATCCTCATCAGTATCAGAATGCTACTACGTTTTTATTTCTGATTACGCTTCTAATGATGCAGGGGATGTCAACATAACAGTTTCCGCTATTACGGGCGGCTGCGACACAACCTGTGCTCCCTCAACTCCTCCCGAAATCTGCAACAACGGCATAGACGACGACGGCAACAACCTCACCGACTGCCTCGACCCTTACTGCGGCACTCCTTCCATCCAAACCGTGACCGCTGTGAACCCTACCAATTGCCCAATTCCCAATAACGGTAGTATTAGTATCGCTGCATCTACGAGCGGCGGAGTTGGCGGCCAATTGTTATACAGTATCAACGGCGGCACCAACTATCAGCAGACCGTTTCGTTTCTTGGCCTGACACCGGGCATTTACTCTGTGCGAGTCAGCAATAGTGCCTCTGGTTGCACCACCAACTATTCAAATAACCCCGTCACACTTATTGGCCCTACCTGCTCCGAAATATGTGACAATGACATGGATGACGATGGCGACGGCTTGATAGACTGTGAAGATTTTGATTGCGGCCCTGCCGGGCTTGAATGGTACAATGCTCCCTCCACTGTTTGTCCCAACAGCCCTTTTGTTCTGACGCTCACCAATGCTGATGCAAACTTTGATTATGAATTGTACAAAGACAATGGCGCAAACCCGATTCAAACAAAAAGCGGAACTGGCGACACGCTTTTGTTCGAGGTGCCAAATATAAACAGTACAACTACCTTTAAAGTCGTGGCGGTAAACAAAACCGACCCTGATTGTGAATTCGATTTTTCTGTACAAGGCAAAGATATTATGGTCGGCACTGGCGACTTGGTCATGCTCATAGATACTACACCCGAAAGTGCTTTCAACGAAGATGGCAGCATCAGCATTTGCTTGCCGGGCGGCGTACCGCCGTTCACACTCGAATATATGCCCGATAATCGCGGTCAAGCAAATCTGGCGCAAGGCCCTGCCAATTGTGTAGGATACTTTGAAATAACCGGTCTTAAAGCAGGTTTCTATAAAGTAAAAGTGACAGATGCCAATGGCTGTTCAAATGAGCAAGTTGTTTTTGTTGGCAACCCCGAAAAACGCCGCATCGGTTTTCCCCCTGCCATCATACTCACACCCAACGGCGACGGCTACAATGATTATCTGGTATTTGACGGGCTTTTCGGAAATACCGACAAAAATGAACTGGCAATTTTAAATCGCTATGGAAGCATAGTCTTTCCGCCTAAGCCATACAGCAATGACTGGGACGCTACTTACAATGGTAATCCTGTGCCTCCCGACACCTATTTCTACTTTCTGCGCGTCTTTGAGCAGGAGGAAATTGTATATGAAGGGTATATCACGGTTATTCGATAAAAACTGGCTGTGGCGTATGCTCATTGTTCGTGTTTTAAAAAAATCAAAGCCATGAAAAAAATCTACTTTTTCCTGCTTTCTATAGCATTTGCAAACCCTATAAATGCTCAACAAGCTTCCCGCTTTACCCAGTCTGCCGACGATTTTGGATTGGATAACCCCGCAGGACTTTCCTTTGAGGATATGCGCTATCAAGGCACCACCTTAAGTGGTAATGTCCGAAATCAATGGTGGGAGGGCGAAGGTTTTCCCCGCACACAAGCGCTCTCATGGCTCGACACGCGCCGTGAGCGCTATCATTGGGGCGGTGCATTCATCGCTGACCAAATCGGGGCGACGGGCTCATTTGGGTTGCAAGGCCGCTATGCGCACACGATTGCAAAAGGTGTTAAAATTGGAGTTTCTGCCATGGGAATATCTCAAACCATAGATGTTCCGGCACACAACATTTTTGACACAGGCGACCCGCTAGTTGCGGCTGCTGGAGACACGCGCTGGTGGCTCGGTGCGAGCGCGGGGATATTTTATAGTAGGTTTGATACTAATCTCCCGTGGAACTGGTTTGCTGGGGCCGCCTTTCGCCATGTGCTGCCACTCAATCAACTGCCGGGGGGCGGGGAGAATCCCACAGCAACGGATTTTCTGGCGCAAGGCGGCATCGGCTGGAGTTCATGGTGGCTTGGTGGGCGGCTGCGCGTCAGTCTGCGCCAACCAGCGGCGTTGGATGTGTACGCACGGAAATATTTGTTCAGCAGAGAAAAATATTTTCTTGGAGCCATCGTCACTTCTGACACTCAATATCAAACAGCGGGTATGCAAGTCGGCATGGAACAACCGCTTCGGCTCGACCAAGAGAAAGGCAATCATGTATTGGCAGTAAGCCTCGGGTTTTCCAAACCGCTGTCTAGCTATGTGCAGGGCAACATGCTGATTTTCGATGGACGCATTGTGTGGATTTGGGGGCGGGAGAACAAATGATTCAATTTCGTCTTGGCGGGAAGGGGAAGTGAAGGTTTCTATTGCACCCTTTAAAGGGCTTATACGTCGGTTCGTTCGAGGCTTGTAGGTCATCAATCATAAATTTTTTAATTGCAATAAAAAGCCGCTCGCTATCTAAGCTCTTGCCTAAAATTGGGTCATTTAAAGATTTCATCAGCCCTGAAAAGAAATCTGCACAGTCGCCAACCTCGCTTTCTTCGGTGGAAGAAATAACCCAGCGACTTTTTTGCTCGTAGTTGGGCTGTGTTTCTGAAGGAATAAAATAGCCGCTTCTGCAGGCATCAGCGATGACAAGAATGTGTTTGGACTGCAAGCTCAATGCCTTGGCAAATGCGTTTGGATTGATGCTGCGGGGAATAGGTTTCTTACAAGTAGTATTGTCACTTGCCCGGTCTTCAGGTGTAGGCACTGGCGCATTCTGGCACACAAACTGACTGAAATAGTTTTGCTTGTCATCAGAAAGGTACCTAATTCCATGCCCGATAAAGGCAACGAGCAAGTATTCGTTTTCGCCATATCCCTGATACTTTCCCAGAGCTTCCATGAATTGCGTTGAATCGGGGTTTTCAAGCGTCGTAACTTCAAAACCATAGTCGTTTTTGAGGACTTGGGCCAGCTGGCGACATTCATCAATAGGGCATTTCAAAACATTCCAACCATTCGCATAATCTTTTGCACCGACCACCAATGCATAATAACGCGGTGGTGGCGGAGTGGTGTCTTTTAGTGTGCTTTTGAAAAAATAAAGTTTGAGTGGCCCATCGGTACTGTCAGAGACAAGGAAGCCTGAGCGAAAACCAGTGCCCAAAGGCACAATGATGCGCTCTTCACCTCGTGTATTGAATGGCGGCGGTAGAGGGTTGACGGAGGCCTTTTCCCATAGCGGCTTGTGCGTGGGCACGGCAGCCCAGAGGTCGCATTTGCCATCTTTGTCTTTTTTGCCGGTTCCTTCTATGCGGTCGCTGCTGAAGAAAAGAGTGCCATCTTCGGCCACAAAGGGGCGTGTTTCGTCGTTTCTGGGCGTATTGATGCCTTTTGCAGCAAGTGGCTGGGGACGGCTCCACACGCCATTGCCCTTGAACTCGGAATAAAAGATATCGTAGTCTTTCCGTTTTGGCGGCACAGCTGAAAAAAGCAATATGGGATAGTTGCTCGTGCGCGGGTGAAAGATAAATGGGTGGCGAAGCGTGTGTTCCAACGAGTCTACTTGAAAAATGCTACTGGTTTTTGCGCCGGGTTTTTTCTGGCGATACTCCCAAGTGCCTTTGAATTCTTTTGTCCAAACCAACGTATTTTCATTGTATTTGGCAATCTCAAACAGATATTGGTCTGTTTCCTTCATTCCCTCGATTCTGGGGCTGCCATCATCAGACAAACTCACCCAAAAATAATCGGGGTCTTTTCGCCAAATTGTTTCAGGGTCGGGATCTCGTGTGCAGCGCACCAACAAACGCCCGTCGGGCGCCTGCCCGATGATGTTGGCGTTTTTTTTATTGTGGAGCTGTATTTTTTCCAGTTTGAAATCTGGGTTCAGTTCGTCGTAGAGCGTAAGAGCAGAGACCTTTTGTGCGGCGATATATTCGTCCGAACAGCAATACAAAACGGTCAATAAAAATAGGTGTTTCAAAATTTTCATAGGTCTTGAGTTTACCTTTTTCAGAATTCAGTTACAAGGTTAGGTGTAGGGCAAAAACAATCGCTCGAAGCCTCAAAAGTAGCCAAAATATTTTTTCAAACAATCACCCTGCTAACATTCTCTGACCTATGAAAAAGGCAATTCCTCATCTGCTTACAGTAACCCTGTTGACCCTCGCCACCGCTGTTCTCGCTCAAAAACACATCGGTATGTCCACAGGTGTTGGCTGGTCCAAACAAACAGGCTTTGCGGTTGGCGCAAAGTCGGCTCGTGTCCATTCGTTTGTGCTCCAATATTCCAAACAGACCACTGAAAAATGGGGCTGGCAAACGGATTTTGGCATTACGCAACATGGCTTCCGTGAGCAACAAATCGAGTTTGATTACACCACGCAGACTATGATAGAGACAAAAGCCGATTTGCGTTCTCGCTACTTGGAAATAGCATCTTTGACGTTTTATCGCATCCCTTTGGGTCAAAAGGGATTTGAGATAGCCCCATTGTTTGGTGCGAGCATCGGGTATATGCTATCTAGCAAAATAGTGGCACGCAGCAATGGCGAGAATGAGACAACCCATGTTAGCATAAAAGTCACGCAGAAAGTGCCACTTGAAGGAACAGAGTTCGCCGACAAGTTTGACAGCGCGTTGTTGTTGGGCGTGCGGGCAGCATATCCACTCGGCAATGTCGGCAGTGCCTTCCTCGAATTCCGTTGGCACTTCGGCATTTGGAACCTCGACCGCGAGGCGGCCAGCAATATGTTCAACCGCTCCACTTTTTTGCGCATGGGCTATCGGCACACTTTATCAGAGGATTGATTTTTTTGGAACACATCGCTTGGTTTTTTGACTCACCCACGAAAAGTTATTTCCGCGAAACCACTATTCTCCCGGATACTCAAGTTGTATTCAACTCGCTCACTTTTCAAAATCTTCCAACTATGAAATCTCTGCTTTCTTTCCTCCTCTACTTCACCTTTTTTTGCACACTTGTCCTCCTTTCTTGCGGCAAAGACAATAACGGCGACCAGTCCTGCGAAACCGTCGTCAATACCAACGGCCCGGCCTTTATTCAGGTCGTAAACGACCGCTCAGAGACCATTGAGGTCTATCTCGGCAATTTTATGCCTTTTGGCGCGGAGCTTCAAAGCGGGCATTGCGAAATCTACGGTGTGCCCGTCAAAAACCGCGCGGTGGAAATCTCTACGCTCGACGGTTCGAAATCCCGCGACGTGCAGGTGGATGCTCAAGACGGGCAAACGACAATCATTACGGTAGGGGCGGATTTCTTTTGAAAGCCCGGATTCAAGTTTCAGTTGCAATCTTCTAACTCGGCCTTTCTATGAAAAGAACATTTTTTACCACCTTATCTCTGCTATTGTTCGCATTTGTTGCAATTGGCCAGCGTGCCGAACTGCATCTCGTCAACAATTCGGCCAGAAACCTGACTATCAAAGTCATGCAGAAAAACGGCCCGAGGGCAGATACTTTGTATTCGATATTATCCGTCATTCCTTATGGGCGGGTCACTGAGTACTTTGCCCAAACGGGGAGCTTCTACCTTAAGACTGCGGCCAGCCTACAGGAGAAAGAAACAATTTACGAAAAAGGAAATCCTTTCCAGGTGTATGTAGGCACTGACGGGTATTCGATATTGACAATAGCATTTTCTATTACTGAAAGCTATGCGCCAGATCCGCTTAAGGGCAGACGGATTTCGAAAAGCGAGTTTGACTTGGATTAGATTAGCAATGAAACCAGCTTACATTTCTACGACTCTGACGATTTGGAAGCAAACATTTTTCACCAAACCATCTTTTGCCATGCTGAAAAAACTTCTTTTCTTCGCCCTGCTGCTGTCCGCATTTTTTTTCAATGAATCCTACCTCTCTGCCCAGCTGCCCACACCAATCAATTACGGCCAAAGTATCGTTGGGAATTTGCCATTGACTTCTTCGACCGCAAGCTATACCACGCCTTTTGCGCAGTCGGGTGATGTGCTGATGGTCAGAGCCGTGCCTACTGGGCTTATGCACTTGAAGGTGGAGTTATATGCCCCATCCGGCCAGCTATTGATGAGTTATTTCGCAAACGCCGATTACATCGTTCATTTATTTTACACGATACCGTCTGCGCCCGTCGGAGAATCGGGGAGTTACAAAATGATTGTGTCAAATACCGACGGCTTCTTTACTGGCAACTTTTGCATATTTCTCCAGCGGGTGAATGAATCACCCAATACACTGTTCTTAAACTGCAATACCAGTTTGTCCGACGATTTGGATTGTATATCGTCCTTCATGTCATTGCGGTACGTGGTGCAGCAAGGTGCTGTTTCAAGAATAACGATCAATCCGAACGGCCTCTCGGCTCCAGAAGCGTGGTTGTGCGCATCCGACGGCACTATTTTGAGGTATGGTCTGTCTGACAATGGCGAAGCATTGATTTTTGACACTATCTCCGCGCTTTACACGGATTGTTACTATATTTTTGTCACTGATTTCGGCGCTTTTTTTACCACCGGCGGTTTCAACGTTTCGCATACCCTATTATCCGGCGACTGTGCCGCTCCTATAGTGCAAACCATGCCTCCCAATGGTAACGTCTGCGCAGGCAGCCCTTTCTCGCTCAGCGCCTCCTCGCCCCTGCCTGACGCCACCTATGCTTGGAGCGGCCCGAACGGGTTCACCTCTTCCCAAGCGCAGATTTCGTTCCCCGAAGCTGCCGACAGTTTGGCGGGGGCATACATCGTTAGTGTCACAGTCCCGAACGTTTGTTCGAGCGTTTTATCTCAAAATATCACCGTCAATCCTTTGCCGACCGTATCAGCCAGTGTCAATCCTGCAAGCGGGGTAGTTTGTGAAGGAACAAATTTTATGCTTAATGTTATGACCAACGCCACCAGCCCGGTTTCATACCAGTGGAGCAAATTGGGCGGTGGATTCAGTTCTACCCAAAAATCGCCCATCATTTCAAACCCGGATACTTCGAAGTCAGGGATTTATGTCATTTCTGTAACGGACGGTAAAGGCTGCGTAAAGTCAGACAGCATTGAGGTCACAATAAATCCTTTGCCTTCAGCGACTATTTCATCGCCTGCGAGCGGAGCAGTTTGTTTGGGGGCAACTTTATTGTTGAACGCAACGACAAATGCCCTGAACGCGACTTTTTCGTGGAGTGGGCCGGGAGGTTTTACCTCTTCGATTCAAAACCCGATAATTCAGAATGTCACATTTTCATACCAGGGAACATACAACGTGACTGTGACCGATATGGTTACTGGGTGCAGCAAAACCGCCAGTAAGTTCATAAATGTCAATAATTTGCCTTCAGCAGATATCTCCGGCGATCTTTCGATTTGCCTCGGTCAAAGCACCGTTTTGACGGCAACTGGCGGCGGCACTTATGCTTGGTCGAACGGCCAAAATACTGCCTCCACTACTGTAAGCCCATCTCAAACCACCGCTTATACCGTAACTGTAACCAATGCATCAACGGGTTGTACTGATTCGGAAAGCGATATTGTCACGGTAATTGCCCTCCCATCTATTTCCGCCACATCCATCCCCACAAACCCGGAAATCTGTTCGGGCGAGGGCCAGATTTTGCTCTGTGCCACTTCCGCCGATGCGGTCAATCCGACTTGGAAATGGACAGCTACGGGATTCAGCAGCAGCCAACAGTGTATCGTTCTGACCACACCCCAACAATCGGGCATCTACACGGCAGTTGTGACCGACGGCAACACCAGCTGTTCGAGCGCAGCCACGCCCATTAGCGTCAATATCCATCCCACGCCAACGGTCAGTATCTTGCAAACACCTTTGCCCCCCTATTTTGAGGGGGACGATATCACGCTTTGTGCTCCCTCCGATGCCACAGGTGCGAGTTACAATTGGGCAGGACCCAACAATTTTTCGGGGACAATGCTTTGTGCTACAGTAAACAACGTAAGCATTTCTCAGAGTGGGATTTACAGCGTAACCGTGACCGATATACATGGGTGTAAGGGCTTTGCAAATGCTGAAATTGTAGTCGAGGTCGTCAGTATAGTCGAACCCGACAAGGCATGGGAGCTTCGGGTCGGCCCCAATCCGAGTAATGGCATTGTGCAAATCTGGACGGAAAAACCTTTCCATAGAAAATTGGAAATCATTGTTTTTGACGCAAATGGCTGCCGAATCCGTGACTTGGAGATGGAAACGCCGACTTTGACGCTCAATATGACCGATTTGCCAATCGGGCTTTATGTGCTGCGCATATCAGATGGGGAAAAAATTGGGACATTGAGGCTGGTAGTTTCAAGATAAAAGTATTTGATATTGGGTAAATGAAAAAATCGCCCCGCTTCCAACACCGGAACGGGGCGATTTCCCGTTTTGTCGTAATTTCACCCCCGCACAAATCGCCGCAATCTGTTTTGAAACACTTCCTGCCACATTTTATTCAGGAAAACTACCGCCACGGCAACTACGAGGGCCGCCTCCACGCCTACACCATGTTTGTTGACCTCAGCGGCTTCACCCGACTGACCGAAAAACTCATGTCGGAAGGCTCTGAAGGCGCGGAGGAACTTTCCAGAACGCTCAACCACATCTTCCAACCAACGGTGAAGTTGGTGTACGAGCAGGGGGGATTCATCCCCTATTTTGCCGGAGATAGTTTCACGGCAATCTTTCCGAACAACCACGGCGGCCCCACCAACAGCGAAGCCGTGGCCATCGCCCTCCGGGTACTCCAGACTGCACAGGCCACGCTCCGGCGTTTTATCAGCGATCAAGAAGACGAAGATTCCTTTTTGTCCGAGCACAATATTGGCATCAAAATCGGCCTCTCGGAAGGCGAGGTAGAGTGGGGCATCGTCGGCGCTAAACGGAAAGGCTACTATTTCAGGGGATTGCCCATTGAGGGAAGCTCGCAAGCACAAGTGCGGGCTTGCAGCCTCGAAATGGTCTGCGACGAACATTTTGCCGCATTTCTGCACCCACTGGGCCTCACAGCCGAGCCGCTCGACGACGGTTTTTACAAGATAAATGATTCGCTGCTGAGCATTCATCAGCCCGTCTCTGGACACGCAGCTGATGCCAGAGACCGCAAACCGGATGCGAGCAACCGGACAATTTTGCCCCTGCCCGATCCCGGTATCATGGCCGAGTTTCTTCCGAAGGAAGTGTTTGAAAGTCCCGGTGCCGGTGAGTTCCGCAACGTGGTCAGTGTGTTTCTCTCGTTCGCTGGCGTGGACACGCACAAGGCGCTCGACCACTTTGCTTCCGTGGTGTTGGAGCAGAGCGAGAATTTCGGCGGCTATTTCAAGGAAATTGATTTTGGCGACAAAGGTGGTGTCATGTTTTGCCTGTTTGGAGCGCCCATTTCTTTTGAAAACAACGTGGAGCGCGCACTCGAATATGTGGCCGCAGTACAGGACGACTTGCAACATTTGGAGGAACTCACCGGAGCCCGATTCCGCATCGGTATGGCGGCAGGCACGGCATTTACAGGCGTTATCGGCAGCGAAGAACGCTGCCAATATGCCGCTGCAGGCGCGCGCGTCAACCTCGGCGCACGGCTCATGATGAAGGCCGAATGGGGTGAGGTGATGACCGACGAAAACGTGCAGCGCAACCGCAATTTCAAATTTTCTTTTAAGGGCGAAGGAAATTTCAAAGGTTTTGAAAATCTAATCCCAAATTATGTGCTCACGGGGCGCAATTTTGGTGGCCGCACCAGTTTCCCCGGCGAGTATTTTGGCCGACAGGCTGAGTTGAAAGCACTGGCCGATTTCGCCACGCCTTTGCACGAACATCGTTTTTCGGGCGTGATATTCGTTTTTGGCGAAGCAGGCATCGGCAAAAGCCGTTTGAGTTACGAGTTCCGGCGTGGCCTGCGCGAGACGATGGCGGTCAGTTGGTTCACCTGCCAGAGCGACCAGATTCTGCGCAAACCGTTCAACCCCTTTATCTATTTCCTGAAAAATTATTTTGAACAAAGCCCCGAAAATCTTCCGGCTCGCAACCGCGAGTTATTCGAGAACAATTTCCTCGAACTGCAATACGAACTGACCGAGAATCGGCACCCCGAAGCCGATGCCGTGCGCCGCGAAATATCTCGTACGCAGAGCGTGCTGGCGGCATTGGTGGGCATACAGTATCCCGGCTCGTTGTGGGAACAATTGGACGCACGTGGCCGCTATCAGAACGGCTTGTCTGCTATGGCCAACCTTTTTGTGGCCGAATCGCTGCTCCAACCCACCGTCATCGAACTCGAAGATACGCACTGGTACGACGAGATGAGCCGCGAGTTCCTCACGCAGTTTATCCGCCGGGCGCAGAGCTACCCCATCTTGTTTTTGGCTTCGAGCCGCTATGAGGACGACGGCTCGCGCTCCTATATTTTCCGCCCCAACCTGCTCGCAGAATTGCAAATTCCTTCCGTCGAAGTGGATTTGAACTTCCTTTCGCCAGAAGATTTGAAGGCTTTTGTCGAAGCTCGGCTGGGCGGGATCTTGCACCCCGATTTGCTCGAATTGGTGCAGCGCATGACGCAGGGCAATCCCTTCTATGTGGAGCAAATGGCCGATTATTTCCGGGAAGCCAACTTGCTAAAAAGCACCGGTGGTGTGCTGCAGTTGAACAACTCTGAAGAGTTCCAGATAGCCGACTCCGTGAAACAAATCATGATGGCTCGCATAGACCGGTTGAGCGGCTTGGTGAAAGAAACCGTGAAAGCCGCAGCCGTCATTGGGCGCGAGTTTGAGCTGCCTGTGCTGACAGCAGTGATGGCGAAACAAGACGAGTTTATCCGAAAAAACGGCGACCTCGAGTTGGTGCTGAAAGAACAAATCCAGACTGCCGAAAAGTGGCAAATCTGGCACGCGATGAACGAGTTACGCTACATTTTCCGCCACTCGCTCCTGCGCGAGGCTGCTTATGATATGCAGCTGCGCACCCGTCTGCGTGAACTTCACCACCTCATCGCCGAGGCTATTGAGCAGCTTTATCCCGGCTCGGAAGAAAGGTATGTGGACTTGGCGTTCCACTACGAACAATCAGAAGATGAGCAGCTTACAAACAAATATTTGGAAAAAGCCGCTCGTTGGTCGCAGCGCAATTACCTGAATCGGCAGGCTTTGAAGTTCTATGACAAGCTCATCGAAAATCTGCGCGACACTTCCAAAAAGAACAAAAAGACCATCAAATTTCTGCTGCGAAAAGGTGCCGTGCACGAACTCGTGGGTCAGTGGGAAGAAGCCGAACACGACTACCGCGCCGCGCTCGAACGCGCCAAAGGGCTCAACGATTGGTATCTCATCGGGCGCAGCAACCGCCGCCTCGGCCAGCTTATCTTGCTGCGCGGCAACTACGCCGAAGCCAAAAAACATTTGGACGTGGCCGTCACTTGCTTCGAACTCGCCAATGACCAAGTGGGCATCGCCAAAACCTACGGCAATCTCGGCACATTTTTCTTCCGGCAAGGTAGCTACGACGCGGCCAAAAGTTGGTTTGCCAAAGCCATCGAAATCAACCGATCGGTACAGCGCGATGCCGAAAACGCCGCCATCGTTGCCAATCTTGGCCTTATTTTCATGAACCAAGGTCACTACGATGAGGGCATTCGCTGGCTTGAAGAACAGCTCGATATCGCCGAGCGCGCTGCCGACAAGCAGGGCTTGACCACGCTTTACACCAACCTCGGCATCATTTATTTGGAAAAAGGCTCACTCGATTCTGCCCTGCTTTGTCTCGAAAAAGGCCTCGCTCTCTCAGAAGAATTGGGCAACAAACTCTTCATGACCATTTGTATTGGCTCCATTGGCTCGGTCTGGGAGAAAAAAGGCGACTACACGAAGGCCATGCAGAACTTTGAGCGCGACCTCATACTCTGTAAAGAACTCGGCGACAAACAAGGCACGGCCATCGCCTGCGGCCTCATCGGCGACCTGCTCTCGGTCATCGGCGACTTCGACCGCGCTATTGAATATTTGGAACAAAACCTCGAACTCTCCCGCGAACTCAACTACAAAAAAGGCATAGCAAAGGCACTCAATACGCTGGGCGACACGTGGTTCTATAAGGGCGACTACCCACGCAGCGTTGCTTATTACAATGAAGCCATTGAGCATTCCCGCGAGATGGGCAACAAACTCGTGCTCGGCTATTCACTCGTGGAAAAAGGTGTCGTCCACATCCAAGCGGGCGAGGTTTCTGCTGCCCGCCAATTGCTCGAAGAAGGTCGCGACATTGCCCTCGCCCTCGGCAACTCAGACCTCACCTTTGGTGCCAATATCCTTCGTGCTCAAGTAATTATGGCAGAAGGCAACCGCCCCGAGGCACTCCGCCAACTCCAGCAACTGCTCGCCCTCGCCCGCACGGAGCGCGAAGAGGCCGCCGTTCACTACGAACTCCGCAAAGTGGCCGACCATCCCACGCAGCACCATATCCGGGCGTTGTCGCTTTATCGGAGTATGTACGCCCGCACCCCGCAGTACATTTACAAAGTGCGGATAGAGGAGTTGGAGAAGGAAGGGAATGCCTGAGTTTTGCGCTCGAAAATTCCTTACTTTTGTTTCTCAAAATCAGAAGTTTATGAACATCAAGCATATCCATATCCAAAACTTCAAATCCATCCGTGATATGAAATTGGACGTTCGCCGCGTGAACGTTTTTATCGGCGAGCCGAACACAGGAAAGACAAACGTGATAGAGGCGCTGAGTTTGTTGTCGGAGAATTTGTTTGTGGGGGAGAATTTCCGGAAGATGGTTCGACTTCAAAGTTTAGGGAACATTTTTTTTGATGACGACATCACCAAGGTTCTTAGGGTAGAAATGGATGCTTTCTCCTTCGAAATGGCATCGCCCAAAAATTCATCTCATTTTGGTTCCTTCGATTTAGTTCTAAAAAACAACAGTTTATCTGAAGAACCATTGAAACTCAATTTGTATTCCAATAGCAAAACGACTGGCGACTTATTTCGTATATCGACTTGGAGACCGGGAATACGTCGCTATATTTTTGAAAAATTAGATAAGTTTCAACCGCTCGTTCTTCCCTATTTAAACCCTCCGTTCGGAGATAACCTTCCTCAAATTTTACAAAATCTTCCAGAATTGAGGAAACAAGTTTCAGACATCCTTCGAGAACGGGGTTTCCGTCTTCTTTTAAGACCAGTTGAGAGCGAAATCCACCTCGCCAAAGAAGTCAACGAAGAATTAGTAAGTTACCCCTTCCAAACCGTCTCCGAAACTTGGAAACGTATCATGTTCATGCTTGCAGTGCTTGAAACCAACAAAGACCAAGTGCTGCTACTTGACGAGCCGGAGGCCAACATTTTTCCATTTTTCAATACACAAATCGCTGAAACCATCGGCCTTTACAACACCAACCAATTCTTCATTACCACCCACAACCCCTATTTGCTGCAAAGCCTGATTGCCAAAACGCCGAAAAAAGACCTATGCGTTTTTGTGACCCGAATGGAGAATTTTGAAACTAAAGTGCAGCAAATGGATTCGGAGCAATTGAGCGAGGCAATGAGTCTCGGTGACAGTATATTCTTCAACCTCGACGAATTGATAGAGGCATGAAGCGAATTTTTGTAGAGGGCAAATCTGATTTCCCTTTAGTCAGGGCGCTTGATATTCCTAAAAAAGACATCCAGAAATTGGGTGGCAAGGGGAAAGTTTGCAACCACATTGAAGGCATATCCGGGGCAACAGGATTGATAGATGAAGACCCCGATGAAATTCCGCACAAATACCTCCAAAAGTTGAGACCAAAAGAACTGGAGCATGACTTGCTTATCTATTTGGACAACCGGAAGAAAAACAAATTCATTGCGCTGCGTCCACGCCTGGAAGAATGGCTCATCAAAGTTTGCGAGCATGCAGGAGTGAAAATGAACGACCCCAGCAACCCCAAATACGAGTTGAAACTACCAAATAGGCCGAAGGAACTACATGACTTTCTGCCACAGCACCCTGAACAATTAGAAAAATTGGTCGCCCACCTCCTCGAACTCAAAAACCCCGCCCTCCTGCTCCTGCAATCGCACCTTTTAGAAAAGTAGCCTTACTTCCCTCCCCCATACCGCGCTGCCTTATCCAAATACGGCTGCCCCTTTTCCGGCTGCCCCATGTCCCGATATGCTGAGCCGATATAATTGAGCAAAGTCACATTTTGCGGGTCGAATTCAAGTGCAGCCTCCCACTGCTCTATGGCCGCCGGGTAATTCTTTTTCATCGCCAGCACCGCGCCCAAATTGCGCCGCGCATCCACAAAGCGCGGGTCGGATTTGATGGACTCCCGATAGACTTTTTCTGCTTCATCCAATTGATTGCGAAGGAAATAGATGAAGCCCATATTGGACAGCACCTTCGCGTCGCCGGGGCGGTATTTCAGTGATTGTTGGTAGTCGTTGAAGGCCTGGTCGTATTTTTTTAGGCGGAAATAAGCCAACCCCCGACTGCCGTAAGCGTCGTGGTATTGCGGGTATAGTTGAATTGCTTTTGAATAAGTGTCAATCCCTTTTAGCACCCAAGTCGAATCCGTCACATTACCAGATGCCTCTTCCAAACCATTTTTCGTCTGTTCGAGGGCGAGGTGGTAGTTCAGTTTGGCACAGTTGGGCGAATTCACGATGTCGGCAGCGTACAGCGAGCCGCTGTCGAACCACGCCGGATTGCGCGAAACTGTTTTCACCGAATACACCGCCAAGAGAATACCGGCCACGCCCCAGAGCGCCGCGCCTTTCCCGTTGGGATTCCAAATTTCATTCAAATCATTGATTTTGAAAATTTTGCAAAACAAATACGCCACCGCAAAAGCAAATCCCAACGACGGCACATAGAGCAAACGCTCGCCGTAAGACGTGCCAATCGTTATCAAAACATTGCTGAACAGCGAAAACGCGACGAGGTAAAACAGGATGGCAAACGACAAGAAATGTTTTTTCTTCAAATGGAACAGAGCCCACACGCCCATGCCGAGGTAGGCAAAAAAACCGAGCAGCGCCCGCCAGTCGGCGAAAGTCACGGCCTTCATTTGCGGGAAGCCCATGTCGTGAACGAGCGGGTGCGGCACAAGCAATGCCCACAAGTATCGCCCGCACATCATAAAAGCAGAGGCCAATTTTTCGCCCTGGTTCGCCGCGCCGACAATGAAATTGTCCAGCACGGAATAAATCTCTTGATGCGTTTGGGAAGCAATGACTTGGTGGCGGACAGTCAGGAACAACGCAGCCGGAATCAGCATCAGCGCCGAAAGACGCAAGTTTTGGGCGAGCGGTTTGTCCGTGAAAAACCAAATTGCAAGCGGGAAAATCGCCAAAAATGTGATGGCACTTTCTTTGGAAAACAGACCCAATCCGTAGCTCACGACAGCCAGCACTATCCACGCGCTGTTTTCCCGTTCAAAATACCGCCATATACTGTACAGCGACAAGGTGCAAAACAGCAATGCCAAGATTTCGTCTATACTTTTTATGTTCGCAACTACTTCTGTATGAACCGGGTGCGTCATAAAAACCAACACGGCGATGGCAGCCAGAACAGGCGGGTAGTTCGCCAGAATGCGCCGCCAAGTGACCCACAAAAGCCAACCCGTGAGAGCATAAAGCAGCGCGTTCATCAGGTGGCCGATGTACGGGTTGTCAGGCGCGATTTGCCATTGCCATGCGAACAAGGCCAGCGGAATCGGGCGGTAGAGCGAGCCGGGACTGTTCCACGCGCCGTAGCGGTATTCGGTCGAAAAGATGATGCCGAGGTTTTTCAACCCGCCCTTCACGACCCAGTTTTCCTTGATGCTCGAAAAATCGTCGAGGCAATAACTGTGGCCTAAAGTATTGACATACAATAGAAAACCGAGCGCAGCAGCAACAAGCCCAATAATCCAGCCACCTTTCACGCTGGGCAGCGATGGAACGGTGGGTTTCTTTTGTGTGGGGCGGGCAACAAGCGCAGGTTTGGCAGATTTTCGCTTTGACATGGCGTTTTTTTATTCTTAAAAAACTGCGGATTGATAATTGGATACCACGGCGACTCGACGCAATTGATTGATATTGTTGTCTTTGTTCGTCGTGGTTGGTGATTGTGTCTTTTGGCTCAAAAACAAAAAGGGTTGAAAAATCAAGTTTGTTTCGAGGTTTATTTCTGAAAAATTTGGAGGCCGTCATTGTTGTTCGCCACGACAATCAGCCGTTTGCCACCCGCCGCACGCAACATGGCCAAGTCGCGGGCTTCCTTCATTGCCCAAAAACCACTTTCCATATTGTTGAACCACGAAAAATTCCCCTTCCCGTCGCCGAGCAACAGAGCGCCATTGCCCGCGTCGCATCGGTTGGTTTCCACCTCAAGGCCGTATTTATTGCCCGCCAGCAGGAGGTCGGTTTTGCCGTCGCCATTGAAATCGTCGGCAATAATTCCTTGAACAGCAGATACTTGGACTTGTGTGGGCAGGCTGCGGCGCACAAATTTGCCGCCCTGATTTTCCCACCAGCAAGTTTCCAGCGTGTAGCAATACAGGTTGAGCGCGGCATCAAGGTCTTTTTGTGGCCACACTTTGTCCATCGTCGCCACAGCGTAGTCTTTGGCGTAGAGGAATTTCTTTTTCAACGCGGGCATTTGTTTGTGCAAAACCTCCTTTTGCATGAGCGGGTACAATTTTCCGTCTTCGTGGTAGGCCACGATGGGGTCGAGTGTGCCGTTGTTGTCAAAATCTTTGGCAAAACAGCGGAGCGGGGCATCGGCTCCGGCGGTCAAGCGGGTGTTTAGGCCAAGATTGCCCGTCACGAGGTCAAGGTCGCCGTCGCCATCGAGGTCAGACAAGGCAAGGCGAAACCAAATACCGTTTGACTTGTCGAGCCCAAATTGGGCGGTCACGTTTTCTAACTTCTTGTCTTTCAGTTTAAAAATCGAAACTGGCATCCATTCGCCCACCACAATAAGTTCGGGCTGTTGGTCGCCGTCCACGTCGGCCCAAACGAGGTCGGTGACCATGCCGCAGCGCTCAAATGTCGGCGCAACTTCGGCGGTCACGTCGGTGAATCGGGTGCCGTCGTTGCGCAGCACGACGCTGCGTGGGATGAGCGGCCATTTGGCCGGGGTGGCCCGCCCGCCGATGAAGAGGTCTTGGTCGCCGTCGCCGTCGTAATCGTGCGCGACCACGCGCAATGCCACATCTTGGCTCTGCGGGATAGCGCCCTGCGCCCTGGCAAAATTGCCTTTGCCGTCAGTGTTGATGTAAAGACGGTTTTGCCAAGCCAGCGGAGAGGTGGCTTCGGCGCCGCCGCTCACCACAAACAGGTCTTTGTCGCCATCGCCATCGGCATCGAAAAACACCGCGCCGTGGTCTTCGTACAGTTTGTCGGCCTCCCAGGTAGCAGCCGAAGTTGGGCGGAATGTGCTGCTGGGCGTTTGCACATAGAGCGCCCCCGGTTGGTCGAAGGCATTGCCGACAAAAAAGTCGTCGAGTCCGTCGCCGTTCACATCACCTTTTGCGGTCAGTGGGCCGAGTTCGGTCACTTTCCAAATGTTGAGCGGCCAGTTTTCAAAGTCGTTGTATTCATTCTCTTTGTGGCCGTATTTGATACCCGATGCCGCAGTTTTATCGGCAAACAACATATTTGCTGGTTTGGCCGGACTGAGGTGGGCGACGTACCCGGAGGCATCGGCGTGTTTCAACACAAGTCGTTGATTGGCAGGCACATTGGTCAGTATTTGGGTTTTGCCATCTGGCCAGCGGACGACGAGTTTTTCTATCTGGCCGACGTTGTTGAGGCCGAAATGCAGGAGGTGCTCGACGGAGGAAAAAATGCCGCGCGTCGGGAAGTTTTCTTGATATTGCTGTTGGCCGTTGTTGTAAAAAATGGCGACAGAGGCACCCACAGCAAATGGATTTTTGGAGGCGCCTTGCAGTTTTATTTGCAAAAAATGGCTGTTGGGCTGGCCATTGCTCAAGTTCTCGTAGATAAAAGCGGGCTGTTCGAGATTGCTCACCACCATATCGAGGTCGCCGTCGTTGTCGAAGTCGGCCCAAGCAGCGCCGCACGACCAAGCCGCCGGTATCGTCATCCAATCGCCACTCGCATCGTCGAAGAGCCAGTTGCCTTGATTTCTGAAACAAAAATTGCGGACTTTAAAGGTGGGCACGATTTTGAGAAAGTCGTCAAAATTGGGGTAGATATCGCGGAGGCGTTTGCCGCTGCCCGCATTTTTTTGAATTTCCGTGAGGGTAAAATCAATAAAATCGCGGTTGGTCACTTCCCGGCGGTATCCGTTGGTGACATGGAGGTCGCGGAGGCCGTCATTGTCCATATCGAACAAAAGGCCGCTCCACGACCAATCGGTCTCAAATACCCCAGCCATGCAGGCGATGTCGCTGAACGTGCCATTGCCGTTGTTGCGTTGGAGCACGTTGCGCACCACGGGTTCGAAGTAGCCATTTTGCACCATCGCAGTGTGTTTGCTCTGCGTATTGGTAGCGAGGAAGGATTTTTGCCTATAATTGTTGGCAGCCAGCATATCCACGGCGTAGAGGTCCACGAAGCCGTCGTTGTCAAAATCGGTCAAGTCGGTGCCCATGGTGTGCTGAGTGCAGTGGCGGAAAAATTCGTCGAGGCGGTCGGTGAATGTGCCGTTTTTGTTGTTGATATAGAGCAAATCGGGCTGCACGAAGTCGTTGCCAACATAAATATCGGGCCACCCGTCGCGATTGATGTCTGAAACGGAGACACTCAGCCCGTAGGCGAGGTTCCAGATGCCCGCTTGTTTGCTGACATCGGTGAATTTGCTACCATCGTTTTGGTAGAAACGGTGGGTGTCGTATTGAGCCCGGGGCACCAGCACCGGGTGGTATTTTCCGTCGTCGCCCAATCTCGATTCGATTTTGTTGGTATAAATGGCCTCGGTGGGGTAGTTGAGGACGTAGCAGTCGAGGTCGCCGTCGTTGTCGTAGTCAAAAAAATTGGCGCCGGTGCTGGCGCTTTGGTCGTCGAGGCCGTATTCGCTGGCGCGTTCACTGAAGGTCAGGTCGCCATTGTTGACATAAAGTTTATTGCGGCGGGTTTCGTTGTTTTCCACGCCGCCCCGGCACACATAAAAATCAAGCCAGCCGTCGGCATTGATGTCCACTGCCGTTGCTGCCGTTTCAAAACCTTCTTCTGATGCCAAACCTGATGCCTCCGTGATGTCTTTGAATTTGAGGTTGCCTTCATTGAGGTATAGGCGGTTTTTGCCGTTGCTGCATATAAAATAGATGTCGGGACGCCCGTCGTTGTTCACGTCGGCTATGGCCAAGCCGCCGCCGTTGTACATATTTATATTGGTGGTGATGTTGTTTTCGTAGGTCTCCACGATGCGGTTTTCAAAGTCAATGCCCGTTTGCTCCGACGAAAGGAGTTTCAGTCGCGGGTTGGCGGCTGTGAGCGTAGGCTCCTCTTCCTGCACTGGTGCGAGTTTCGAGTCTTTGCCGCAAGATGCTACACCTATAATAATATAGGAGCAGGTGAGAAAAACAAAAAAAAGCCGGAGAAGGGCGGGGAAACGGGAAGATGTTACTTTTGCCATGTTTTTTCAAAAATTGCGATAAATCGCCGCAAAGGTAGCTTCCCGATGGGTATTATTCAGAAGTTTAAACAATGGTTGACTGAGCCGGTGGACGGACATGTACTGGGGATATTCCGGTTGGTGTTCGGTCTGTTCATGGCCTACAATCTTCTTTCCTATTATCAGGTAGGGCTGATAGAGAACGGGTTATTGGCGCCCAAAGTGCTTTTTAAATATGAAGGACTGGAATGGCTGCACCCATTTTCGGAGACGGTCATGCTCAGCATCTTGGGTCTGACGGGCTTGGCAGCAGTGTTCATGGCTGCAGGGGTGCTGTTCCGCTGGGCGTGCTGGGTTTTTGCTTTGGGGCTTGCATTTATTTTTTTTCAGGAGAAAAGTTATTACAACAATCACATCTACTTGTACATACTGCTGGCGGTGTTGTTGAGTTTCACCAACGCCGACCGCTTCATGTCGTTGCGCAGCAAAAATCGTTCGTTCGATGCTGTGCCGCGCTGGCAGCAGTTCATATTGCAGGCGCAAATCGTCATCGTGTACTTTTATAGCGGGATTTCAAAAATGAAGGCCGACTGGCTGTTGCGCAAAGAACCCGCAACGAGCATGGTTGATTTGATGAAGGAAACCCATTGGCTCGCACCCTGGCTCAAAAACGGGTTCACGGTGAATTTGCTCACCTACGGTGTGTTTTTGCTCGATATTTTGGCGCCCCTGCTGCTGTGGCACAAACCCCTCCGCCGGTGGGTGCTTATTCCGTTTGCGCTTTTTCGCTTAGCCATATCCCTCATCTTCGACGATACCGGCGTCTTCCCGTTCGTCATGTTGGCAGCCATGATACTTTTTTACGAAACGCAGGAATTGCCGTTGTTGAGAAAGTTGGCTTCGGGCAAACAGAAAACGAGCAACGATGCTGGGGCACTCGCCATCCCGCGAGCCTCTGCTTTCGTGCGCTACACGTTGATTGGGTATTTTGTGTTTCAAGTATTGTTCCCACTTCGTGGGTTTTTCCTGCCAAACCAGTTGGATTATACCACCATCGGCAACCGCTTTTCTTGGCGCATAAAAGTAGATGCTCGGGAGATAGAGGAGATGAAGTTCGTGTTGCAGCACCCGGCCTCCAATCAAGAAATGCCGGTCAATATTCAGACTTTTGTCAACGAGATGCATATCAATGCTATGGCTCACGACCCTCGGGCTGTGGCTGCATTTGCTCGAATGCTGCGAGAAGAAGCTGAAAAGCAAGGCATCCCCGGTACCGTAGTCAAGGCGAATATCAAAGTGCGGTACAATGGTCGCCCTGCACAGTATTTTGTGAGTCCCGATGTGGATTTGGCCTCGGTAAAGTACAGCCCATTCCAAAAACTGGATTGGGTAGTGCCGCTGGAAGAATAACACCAATGTCAAAGTTTGTGTCAAGTAAGTTCTGATTTCGGAAGCGCGATGCTAAGACGCGTGACATCCCAAGTCGCCCACACTTGAAATTTTTTCTCATTTAAAAAAAAATTTGTTGCCGAGGCTTTTTTTTAAAAAACGGAAATACATTTGTCCGTTCTTTCAAAAGTTATTTTGATTCTAATCGCATTTAATCCGTAGTAATCTCGTGAGAGCAGGTGTGTTGAGGCAGCGCTTACGCCCCGCACAGATAGCCGACCTACAAGTCCGATATCTTTTCCCGCCCTCCTTCCATCCATATCCGATTTTTGGCAAGACTTTTGTGCCATTTTGTTTGACTTACTTAGGTGCTTCCTTTTGGGATGCGGCAGAGTTTGTTTGATTTTAATGGCTTTCACTTTATTTTCGCTGTGTGCGGCTATTCCGTTTTTAATCTCATGACAATACACCTTACACGTCCTTAGGTATTCTTTTCAGGCATTGACAGCGTCGGCACCGCCGCGCAGTCAATGCCTTGTTTTTTTGAAATAATGCCCGTTGCCAGAATATCACAATTGGTTTTCTACATCGGTCTCAGGCATAGTCGTCAGTCAAACATCTTTTAACTTAAATTTTTTAATACATGAACTTCACATTCGCAAAAAAAGGCTTGATGTCCTTTGTAACGGTGTTCTTCCTTTTAGGAGGCTTACTGCTTACCGCCGAGCGTGCTCAGGCACAGGGGGCGAATTGGATGGCCGAGTCGGACGCGCTTGTCGCGCTTGACCAATCTATCAACCTATACTTGAATGCCCAAGGTAATCAGACGCCCGGAACGCCGGCGTGGACCGATTCCGATCGTCACGTCAAGTACTACAAACTCATCATGTTGAACATCAACAGTGGCTTGAACGTAGAGACCTCGGTGCGGGAAAGCAGACTTCGGCTCAACGATGGTGCCTCCGCGTTCAACGAGCTGATACCGCAACCGGTGTTGATGCAGTTGGAGGCAGATGCCACCGACCTGCTTACATTATAAACGGTCGTTTTTAATCTGACTCGAAAAGTCAATTCTTTTTGGTTTTCAAAAAAAATTTCATCTCATGAAAAAAAGGAACATTACACTTTGGGCTTTGGCATTGCTGGGCTGCCTGTGCGGGACACAGGCATTTGCGCAGACAAACGTCAATATGCCCTTTAACACGGGCCAGGCGACGTTTACGATAAACCCTGCCGGCTCATTTTACAATTTCTTTGACAACGGGGGCGCCGCTGTCGCCTACAGCAACGGCTCGAACCCAAACACATCGGTTGTCACCTTTGCTCCAAGTTTCAGCCCGAGCAACAAGATACGGGCTACGTTCAACTCATTCGCCACGGAGAACTCCTTCGACGCGCTGTACGTCCGCGACGGCAGCACGACGGCTTCTCCGCTGATCCCCAGCGCTGCGCCCATCGGGTTCACGTTCTTGGCGGGCGGCTGGATGGGCACTGGCCTCGCTGGCATCTCCATCGCTGCTGGCCAGCAGTTTCAGGCTACGCCAGGCAACGCTGCCGGCACGCTGACCTTCCAGTTCCAATCTGACGGCTCTGTAACCGCTGCTGGCTGGAACGCCGTCATCACGGAGGTGTTTGTGCAACCTTGCGACTTGGTGGCTCCTGCAAACCTGACGGTGAGCACGGGCACTTTGAACTGCACGGCGGACGTGAACGCTCCGGTGCCTTCGGCATCTGTTCCTGCGGGCTGCTTCCAAGCTACTGGCAGTTTCCTGCGCTTCAACGTCAATGGCGGTGCGTTTACAAACGTGAACCAGCCATACCCTGGCACGGTGACGATTCCCGGCCTTGCGCGCGGCGTATATGTCATCACTTGGCAGTTAGTGGATGCTGGCGGCACGGTGTTGTCCAATGTGACATACACCATCACGGTGGTTGACTTGACCCCACCGGCTATCACTTGCCCGGCCAACATTACTTACAACCTCGACCCGGGACTTTGCTCGGTGATTCACTCTTACGCCGTGACGGCTACGGACAACTGTCCCGGCCCGGTGTCGAGCCTGAATCAAAACCTGACTTGGCCCACGCCGGTAGATATCGCATTCGTGTGTTCCAACGCGGCGCAAGACGAAATCCGCTACCTTCGGGCGTTCAACATCAACCAGAACATCACGGCCCAGAGCATTGACTTGGGCGTGTGGCGTGCCACGCCCGGTTCGCCGTTCACGGTGCGCCTGTATAGCATACCGAACGCAGTGCCGACCCTTGCGCAGTTGAACGCGCCCGGCGCATTGTTGAGCACGACGGTGTACAACCCGCCGGCGATTGTGAATGCACAAACCATCAACATCCCGCTGACGCCGACGGCAATTACGGCTGGCTCCAGAATCGTAGTGGAGATTGCAGCCACTGGCACGGCCACCCCACAGGCTGGCTCTTCGGTTGGCTTCGACTTGGCCGGTGAGACTGCCGATACTTGGTTCTATGGTTGCCCCGTTACGGCACCTGGCTTGCTGCCAGATGTGACGAACCTGAACAACTTCACCACGCGCGGCCTCATCCTGCAGTTCAACCTGTCGTCCCCTGCTGTGACTTTGGTTCAGACCGCAGGTTTGCCTTCTGGCGCGACGTTCCCGAAAGGCACGACGACCAACTGCTTCCTTGCTACTGATGCCTCCGGCAACACTTCTACCTGCTGCTTCGACGTGACGGTGAACGAGTTCGCCAACCCCATCTCTACACTGGTTTGCAACGACTTCGTGCAGGTGTCGCTTGATGCCGACTGCCAAGAAGTGCTGAACGCTGACCAGATTTTGGAAGGTGGCCCCTACGGCTGCTACGACGACTACATCGTCCAACTCGACGTGACCCCGCCCTACGGCAACGGCCCGTGGGTGCCCGGCATCCTCGGCCCGCAGGACATCGGCAAGACCTACGCCGTGCGCGTGGTGGACCCCGAGACCGGCAACTCCTGCTGGGGCAACCTCAAAGTGGAGGACAAACTCGCCCCGGTGCTTGTATGCAATACGGTAAATGTTCCTTGCAATGGCGACATCAACCCTGCTGCTCCGCAGGTTCCGTTGACGCTTTCTACAAGTGCCAATTTTGCTGTCAATGATGCTGCTATCACAAATGTTAATCTGAATGTGCCGCCTGGTGCTACGATCAACGACGTGAATGTGACGTTCCGCACCAACCACACATGGGTAGGTGATATCAACGCCAGACTTACATCTCCTTCTGGCACCGTGGTTACTTTGTTCGATCGTCCGGGCGTTCCTGTTCCGGGTGGCTTCGGCTGTGCTAACGATGGTATTGATGCAATATTTGATGATGAAGGCCCGCTCACGGCTGCTCAGTTTGAGACAAGCTGTAACGCGACAGTGCCTGCTATCGGCCCCGGCACATTCCAGCCTGTCAATCCGCTGTCGGCTTTCGACGGCGAAAGCTCTGGTGGTACTTGGGTGTTGTCTGTGCAAGACTTTGTAGGCGGCGATGGCGGCCCAATCAGCTTTGCCCAAATCAACATTTCCGGCATTTCGCAAAGCCCCGGCTTCCCGAATGGCCTTCAGTTTGGCGTGACTGTGTTCCAGAGCGGCTCGGGCTATATCGTCCCTGCTGGTGCTGGTATGCCAGTGTTGGAGAACTGCTCCGACGTGACCTTGAATTATCAGGACACTGAAATTGCTCAAGATTGCGCTAGTGGTTTTACGAAGACTGTCAACCGCAAGTGGACGGCAGTAGATGCCAGCGGTAATACTACTACATGTGTTCAGGTGCTCAATTTTATCCGCCCGACACTCAGCGACGTAACCTTCCCGCCGAGTTATGACGGCATTGACGCCCCGGCGATCGACTGCGGCGGGGTGTACCCCACACCGGACTACCTCGAGGGCATCGGCCTCCAGGGCTACCCGTACGTTGCTAACTCTCCCGACGGCTGCTCCATCGGCTGGGACTACGACGACGTTGTGATCGGTGTCTGCGACGGCACCTACAAGATCCGCCGCCAGTGGGTGGTGATCG
>CAYZVM010000022.1:0-42758 GCA_964481485.1 uncultured Saprospiraceae bacterium
TTGCCGCAATGGACAAAGGCCTGTGGTATGCGCGCTCGCAGGAGTTCTTGATGTCTCCTGCTTTCCAGACAATGACTTGGCTGCGGATTGTCGGCGGTTCCATTTTCCTGCTGGGCGGCGTACTGCCATTGACTTGGTTCGTGTTGCGACAAATTTCACATCTCAAGCCTTCGGCAATGCCTGTGCCGGGGGCACCGTCAGAAATATCCCATGTCCCTGAAGAATTACCTACCCTTTAAGAGACTGTTAGAGTTTCCCTCGCTGGGTCAAAAAGTTGTCTTTTCGGTTCATGCTGCATCTTTTTTTCGTCAAACAGGTCCGGCTATGTTCCTCAAAAAAGATTTGCCTGAACCCAAAACCCATTCTTTTTGCCTCCAGCAGGGAAACTCAAACAGTCTCTAAGTTTTCCATTTGATTCTAATCGCTCCCCCCATATTGTTTTCCAAATTTTAACTAAAACATCAGTATCATGAAATTTTTGAAACACATTCCGCTTTTGGTGTCGGCATTTCTCGCTAGCACACTTTTTTTCTCCGCTTGCCAAAAGGACAATCTCGAACAATCGGGATTAACCAGAGAATTTTCTTCGGACGTGCCGCATAAATGGTACAAGTTGTTCGAGGAAATTGACCGTTACGCCCCGGGGTATCGCCCGCCTGCGGCGGCTCGCGCGTTGGGGTACATTGGCTTGGCGGGCTATGAGGCGGCTGTTCCCGGAATGCCCGATTACAATTCTTTCCTGTATCAGTATGGGGGGCTGTCGCTGCCCAAAGTGGAGGCTGGCAAGGCCTATTATTGGCCTGCCGCGGTGAACGCTGCCTACCATGCGATGTTCAAACATTTTTACCCGCACGTTCAGGCGTCGCATTTGGCTGCAATGGAGCAACTGAACACAAATTTTGAAAATGAATTTTCGGGAAAAGTTAGTTCGGAAGTATTCGACCGTTCTGTGAGTTTCGGAACGGCGGTGGCAAATGCCATATTCGAATGGTCGAAATCGGATGCCGCAGGGCACGAGGCATATCTCGATCCGCGTCCGTCTAATTATATCCCTCCTTCCGGTCTGGGACTTTGGCAGCCTACCTGGCCGGATTTTACGCCTGCGTTATTTCCGTATTGGGGTCAGGTGCGACCTTTCGCCATGAATACGGACGACCTGAATGCGCGTGCGCCGCTGACCTGGAGCGAAGACCCCAATTCGCAGATTTACAATCAGGCCAAAGAAACCCAAATTTGGGTGGATAAAATCAAAGCCGGTCAGGACGGCGAGGCACACTGGATTGCCGAATTCTGGAGCGACGATTTCGGTGGAGTGACTTTTACGCCAGCCGGAAGGTGGGTCGCCATTGCCAATCAGGTGGTTGCGCTCGAAGAGCCGTCGCTGGAGACCGCCGTAGAATTGTATGCCAAAATAGGCATGGCGCTTTGCGACGCGGGCATCGCCGTTTGGAATTCCAAGTTCAAGTACAATTATGAGCGCCCTATTCACTACATCCGCCGCAATTTCGACCCCACCTGGGAAACTATCATGAACCACCCGCTGACAGGTGTCACGGGGATTACCCCCGAATTTCCCGCCTATCCTTCCGGACACTCTGGTTTCGGCGGTGCTGCCGCTACTATCCTCACCGATATGTTCGGTTATAATTACCCGTTCACAGACTACTGCCATCAAAACAGGTCGGAGTTCCGGGGGACGCCGCGCTCGTTCAATACATTTATTGACATGGCTGTGGAAAATGCCTATTCCCGCATCCCCCTGGGCGTACACTTCAGGATGGACTGCGACGAAGGTCTGCGCCAGGGATATCTCTCCGGGCAACGCGTGGTGGAGATGCCCTGGAGAAAATGACATCTGATTTTCAACACATTTAATACCCTTCTATCGTATTCCACACACTTTTTTGATACCAGCCGGGTGTCCGCAAAGGATGCCCGGCATATTGCTGAAAGACCAATAGAAAAGACAGACAACAACTTACATCACATTTCAACAACAAACAATGCAACAATCCGATTACAGTTTATACCAAGAGCTCCCTGCTATTGTTCGCCGGTACCAATTGCCCGACAGCGGAAAAGCGGGTATCCAGATACTCAATTCTTTTCTTCCGTTCATTGCGATTTGGGCGGCAATTTACCTGCTCAATGATGCCTTTTGGTGGCTCTCGCTTTTGCTAATAATAGTCAATGCTTTTTTTCTGGTGCGGATTTTTATCATCCAGCACGACTGCGGTCATCAATCGTTCACGGCTTCGCGCAGCGCAAATGACATCATTGGCACCGTATGCAGTTTGCTGACTTTCATCCCGTACAAATACTGGGCGAAAAACCACAATTACCACCACGGCCACAACGGGGTTTTGGATAACAACCGTGCCATCGGTGATATCAATACACTGACTGTGAGGGAATTCAGTGAGTTGAGCCGGTTTCAAAGACTGAAATATATGCTTTTTCGCAGCGCGCCTGTGTTGTTTTTGATTGGCCCGCTGGTGTACATATTTTACAACAACCGTTTTCCCATCATCCGGCTGAAAGGCTGGGAAGTAGCCAACCGCTCCCTTTTGTGGAATAATATTCTTTTGTTGGCCTTCCATTCGACGCTCATCTATTCCCTGGGATGGCGGGCATTTTTGTTTGTGCATTTTCCCATTCTGGCGGCCTTTGGCACTATTGCCATCTGGTTTTTTTATATCCAGCACCAACACGAATTTACCTATAAAGCTGCGAAAGAAAAATGGGATTACCTCAAGGCTTCTATCCAGGGCAGTTCCTATTACAAATTGCCCCGCTTGTTTCACTGGCTTTCGGGCAATATCGGTTACCACCACATCCATCACCTCAACTCGCTCGTTCCGAACTACGAACTGGCGCGCTGCCACCATGAAAACCCCATATTCGACCAGGTAGCCAACACGCTTACCTTCCGGCAGAGCCTGCGTTGTATTTTCTATAAACTTTGGGATGATGACCGCGGGAAAATGATATCCTGGGGGGATTATTTCAGGATGCAAAATTTACAACGATGAAACCGGCATACACCTTCGCTTTTTTGAGCCTCGTGTTTGTCGCATTTTCATTCAGCGTCTATCTGAAACCCGCGCTCGAAGCCGGCGGCGAGGAAAAACAACGGACGGCGAGAGGCCGGTTAATTTGGCAAAAATACAACTGCCAGACTTGCCACCAGTTGTATGGCTTGGGAGGGTATTTGGGGACTGATTTGACCAATGTCTATTCGGCGCCGGGCAAAGGCGAGCCCTGGATTCGAGCAATGCTGAAAACCGGCAGCGCGCCCATGCCGCCCTTTGATATGCCGACAGAGGAAATCGCGGATTTGATAGCCTTTTTGAAAGAAACCGACGCCAGCGGTCATGCCCACCCGAAGGATTTTGTCATATTTCCAACCGGAATGATTCAGCGTAAATGAGTAATTTGTCTTTTGTTTCAGGAAAACATTTTCTGGCCGTCGCGGTGGTCATGCTGTGCATCGGGCTGGTTTTCGGGATAACGGCCAGCGCCTATTATGCCCTTCCGACATTTGCAGCCAAAGATTTGGGATTTGAAATGCTGCGGCCAATGCACGTGTCGGCAGTGATGTTTTGGATATTGCTGGGCGCCACGGGGTGCGTGTATTCCGGTCTGGCGATATTGTCGCAATACCGGCCTTCTGCCATGATTGCGCGAGCACAGTGGTTGCTGTGGCTTGTCGCCATCGGCGGCATTTTTTACTCTTACTGGAAAGGAAACTTCGGGGGGCGGGAATACTGGGAATTCCCACCCGTTTGGGCGCTGCCTTTGGCGTTGGCGTGGCTGTTTTTTCTCCTGAATTTTGTAAAAATCGCCCGAAAAATCGCCCGCTGGCCTGTGTACCTGTGGATGTGGATGACCGGCATTGTTTTTTTCCTGTTCGCTTTCGCCGAAAACTACCTGTGGCTTTTTCCCTATTTCCGCTCGCATTTCGTGACGGATATGACCATCCAGTGGAAAGTGAACGGCTCGCTCGTGGGCGCCTGGAATCAGTTGCTCTACGGCACGGCTTTTTTCTTGATGGAGCGTATTGGCAAAAACATCGCCGTTGGCCACAGCAGGCTGGCGTTCGCCATGTATTTTCTGGGGCTGTTCAACCTCATGTTCAACTGGGGGCACCACATTTATACGCTTCCCACTGCCGACTACGTGCGCTACACGGGCTATCTGGTCAGCATGACAGAATGGGTGTTTTTTGCAAAAATCATTTACAACTGGAAAAATAGCGTGAGCGATGCCCAAAAACACTTCCACCATTTTCCTTATCGCTTTCTTATGGCCGCCGACGTTTGGGTATTTTTGAATTTGGGGCAGGCGATTTTGATGTCCATCCCCGCGCTTAATCTTTACACGCACGGCACGCACGTCACGGTGGCGCACGCCATGGGTGCCACTATCGGCATCAACAGTATGATTTTGTTTGCCGCGTGTTTCGAGTTTTTTGGCAAAAAAAACCGCGCACCGGGGCGGTGGATGAACGCTGTTTTTTGGACGTCACAAGCGGCGCTGTTCGTTTTTTGGCTGTCGCTCAACGCAGCGGGCATACAAAAAGGCCTCTGGCAAATGGGCGAACAGCCAGCGCCTTTCGGCGAGATGATGAAAGGTTTGTGCCTGTGGTTCGGTATTTTCGCCGGCGCGGGGACAGTACTGGCTGTGGCACTTTTTGCGCTGGGTTTTGCGCTGCTACGCTCGCTTTTTACACCCGACGCGCGCGAATCTACGGAGCAGGCCAAGAGCGAATGGACGGCCGAACAAGAAGCGGAAATCCCCGCCGTTTGAAATGTTGTTTATTCCAAAAAAGAAGGATTATGAAGTTTGTTTTTTTGATTTTTTCAACTGGCGCGCTGACTCTGCTCGGGGCTTGTTCGCAGCAAAAACCGCAAGAGCAAGCGGCGCCCGCACAAAAAATTTCTTTGCCTCAGCCTGCCGGAACCGACTATTGGCATCAGGGCAAAGCCGAACTCAGCTCGTACGATGTGGTGCAGGAACGTTATGGCGAACTGCGCGAGGCCAGCGAAGTCATGGTATTCGTCACTGAAGATTTTTCCGCCAAAAAACAAGTTAAACTCGATAGCGAGCTGTCGCCCGACGACCAGCGCGTCCCGATTTTAAAACTCAACGCTATTCGCCGTTTTCGCACCGGCATCTACGATTATTCGCTGATGCAGTCGGTGTTCACGCCGGTGGAGACGCAAAGAATGCGCACCCTGAAAACCACTGCGACCATTCAGGACTGGTGCGGGCAAGTGTTCGTGCAGTGCAACGCTGTGGCGGACGCTTACAAAATCCGGTCTTTTTCCTACTTCGAGGTGGAAGGCGACACCGAATCGCAAGTGAAAACCGACTTGCTTGAAGACGAAATCTGGACTTTGATTCGCCTGAACCCTGAAAGTCTCGCCCGGCGGAAGGCGGCTGTGTTGCCTTCGGTGTCGTATGCGCGATTCCGGCACAAGCCGATGCTGCCGGCCACAGCCGATATTTCCATAGAGGCGGGCGAGCGGGAAAGTGTGCTTCATTTGGTCTATTCGACCATTCCTCGACAATTGCACATTCGTTTTGAAACGCCATTTCCTCACCGGATTTTAGGGTGGGAAGAAACCCTCGAAGGCAAAATGATGAGCAAAGGAACACTCAAAAAAACGATATTGGACGTCTATTGGCAGCACAACGACAACGCCTCGGCCGCGCTGCGCGACACTTTGGAACTCAATTTTTGATTCGGGAAATGAGAATTTTCAAGCAATTCACCTTCGATTCCGCGCATTTTTTGCCCAATGTTCCGCCCGGCCAAAAGTGCCGCGAAATACACGGCCACACCTACCGGCTGCTCGTACACGTCGAGGGAGATTTGGACAAAAAACTCGATTGGGTGATGGATTTTGCCGATTTGAAAAAAGCGGTTGACCCTATCGTGAAACGCCTAGACCATCAACTGCTCAACAACATCGAAGGGTTGGAGAACCCCCTTGCGAAGCCATTGCCGTTTGGCTGTGGGAACACATTAAACCCGAATTGCCCCTTTTGTCCAAAATTGAGCTGCACGAAACACTCACGTCGGGAGCCATTTATGGCGGGCGATAATGCAACAATAATGGAGCGTCTTTCTCAGTAATTTAAAACACAACCACCGTGAAATTCAAAACCATCATCGAGCCTTTCCGCATCAAAACCGTCGAACGAATTCGCCTGACTACCCCTGAAGAGCGTGTAATTTTCCTGCAAAATGCCCACTTTAATCCCTTTTTGCTGCACTCTGACCAGGTTATCATTGACTTGCTGACCGACAGCGGCACCTCAGCCATGAGCAGCGAACAATGGGCTGGCATCATGCGCGGCGACGAAAGCTACGCGGGCGCATCAAGTTGGCTGCGCATGGAAAAAGCCGTGCAGGACCTCACCGGTTATCCCTATGTGCTGCCCACACACCAGGGCCGTGCGGCAGAGCACTTGCTTTATTCGCACCTCGGCGGGCCGGGAAAGGTGTTCATCAGCAACACGCACTTCGACACTACTAGAGCCAATATTGAGTTTTCGGGCGCCATAGCAATTGATTGCCCCATACCCGAAAACCGCGACCCGGCGCTGCTGCATCCCTTTAAAGGCAATCTCGACACGGTGCAATTTGTGGAAAAAATCACCCATTTCGGCGCAGAAAGTATCGCGGCTGTTATTCTCACTGTCACCAACAACAGCGGCGGCGGACAGCCCGTGAGCATGAAAAACGCGCAGGAAGTGGCAAAAATTTGTAAAAAACACGGCATTCGCTTCATCCTCGATGCCTGCCGCATCGCCGAAAACGCCTGGTTTATCAAACACCGGGAGCCCGGTTTTGAAAATACCACCTACCGCGAAACCGCCCGGCAAATGTTTGCCCTCGCCGATGGCTGCATCATGAGCGCCAAAAAAGACGCGCTCGTGAACATGGGCGGTTTTCTTGCCCTTCGCGACCTCGACCTCGCGGTGCAATGCCGCACAGTGCTCATCATTACCGAAGGTTACTCGACCTACGGCGGACTTTCGGGACGCGACATGGAAGCCATTGCTATCGGGCTGGAAGAAGTTTTTGAGCCGGATTACCTGCATTACCGCATCAAAAGCACGGAATACCTCGCCGAAAAACTCCATGCACTCGGTGTGCCCGTCGTGCGACCTGCCGGCGGTCATGCGGTCTATGTGGACGCACGCGCTTTTTACCCTGAAATTCCGCTGGAGCAATATCCCGGGCAGGTCATGGTGTGCGAATTGTACCGGCTGGGAGGCATCCGTTGCTGCGAAATTGGATCCGTGATGTTCGGAAAATACGATGCTGCCGGACATCTTATCCCCGCAGCGATGGATTTGGTTCGGCTCGCCATTCCGCGACGGGTGTACACCCAAAGTCACATAGATTATGTGGTGGAAACTTTTGCCGAACTGACCAAACATCGAAGCAACAAAACAGGCTATCGAATCACCTACGAGCCACCTTTTTTGCGGCATTTCACGGCGCGTTTTTCTCCCGTTTAAGGCTAAAATAATCCTCGACCCATCCTCCCCTTCGGCATCGAAAATACTAACTTTACACTTCAAATTTAAGTCGTGATTGTATGAAAATGCCCGAACAGATGCCTGTCGCCGATGCTCCTGAAATAACCGAATACACCGTTTTTTCACATGAAGAAGCCCTTGCTGCGGCGACTGAGTACTTCTTCGGCGACACCCTCGCGGCCAGCGTCTGGCTGAACAAATACGCGCTAAAAGATTCATTTGGAAAGATTTACGAGCGCACACCCGATGAAATGCACCGCCGCATCGCCCGCGAACTGAAGCGCATCGAGCGGCTTTATGTCAACCCGCTTTCCGAAGACGACATCTACGAATTACTGCGCGACTTTCGCTACCTCGTGCCGCAAGGCAGCCCGATGGCCGGTATCGGCAATCCTTTTCAAATCGTGTCGCTTTCAAATTGCTTCGTCATCGGCGTGGAAGGCAGCGCGGATTCTTATGGCGCGATTATGAAAATGGACGAAGAGCAGGTGCAACTGATGAAACGCCGGGGTGGGGTAGGGCACGACCTTTCGCACTTGCGTCCGCAGGGTACGCCGGTGATGAACAGCGCGCTCACCAGCACGGGCATCCTACCGTTCATGGAGCGTTTTTCCAACTCTACCCGCGAAGTGGCGCAGGACGGGCGGCGCGGCGCACTCATGCTCACCCTTTCCGTGCGTCACCCCGATATTGCGCAATTCGTTGATTCCAAATTAGATAATACAAAAGTCACGGGCGCCAATATCTCGGTGCGCATAGATGACACCTTCATGCGCTCAGTCGTCAGCGGCGAGCCGTACCGGCTTCGATTTCCCGTCGGGGCGAAAAAACCTAAAGTGGAGAAAGAAATTGACGCCGGCTGGCTTTGGAAAAAAATCGTGCACAATGCCTGGCAAAGTGCCGAGCCGGGGGTGCTGTTTTGGGACACGGTGCTGCGCGAATCGGTGCCGGATTGTTATGCGGATTTGGGTTTTCAAACCGTCTCGACAAATCCTTGCGGCGAAATTCCCCTCTGCCCGTATGACAGTTGCCGCCTGTTGGCTATCAATTTGTTCAGTTACGTCGAGCAGCCGTTTACGCCCGAAGCGCGGTTTGATTTTGAAAAATTCAAAACTCACGCCCGCCACGCGCAGCGCCTCATGGACGATATCCTCGATTTGGAACTGGAAAAAATCGAGAGTATTTTGGAAAAAATCGAGCGCGACCCGGAACCCGACGTTGTGAAAGCCACCGAGAAATCGCTCTGGCTGAAAATTCGGGAAAAATGCCGTCAAGGGCGTCGCACGGGCATTGGTATCACCGCTGAAGGTGATATGCTGGCGGCTTTGGGGATTCGTTACGGCTCGGAGGAATCGCTTGATTTTTGCGAAAAAGTGCACAGAACCCTCGCACTCGAAACGTACCGAAACTCGGTCATGCTCGCTCGCGAACGCGGCTCGTTCCCCATTTACGACGCTGCGCGAGAAGCCAAAAATCCTTTCATTCAGCGCCTCCGCGGAGCCGATCCCGATTTGTACAGCGAAATGTTACTACATGGCCGCCGCAACATTGCCCTGCTCACCATCGCGCCCACTGGCACCACCAGCCTGATGACCCAGACAACTTCGGGGCTGGAGCCGGTGTTCCGCATTTCTTACAAACGTCGCCGCAAAGTGAATCCCAACGACAAAAACGCCCGCATCACGTTCACCGACGAGGTGGGCGATGCTTGGGAAGACTACCATGTTTTTCATATTCCTTTCAAAAAGTGGCTGAAAATCAAAGGCTTTGACCCTGCGAAAGTGGAAAATTTGCCGGAAGAAGAATTGCAGTCCATCATCCAGCAATCTCCTTGGTACCGCGCCTCTGCCGAAGACGTGGATTGGGTCAGCAAAGTCCATTTGCAAGGTCGCGTACAAAAATGGGTAGACCACAGCATCAGCGTCACGGTGAACGTGCCGGAAAATACTTCCGAAGAACTCATCGAAAAAATTTACCTGACGGGTTGGGAAGTCGGCTGCAAAGGCATGACCGTTTATCGCGAAGGCTCGCGCAGCGGGGTGTTGGTAAGTGATAAAAAAGAGGAAAAACCGGAGCCCTTCACCGAAACAGTCGCGCCGAAACGCCCACGTGAACTCGATGCAGTCGTGTTCAATTTTATGAACAACGACGAGCGCTGGGTCGCCGTCATCGGGATGCTGGCGGGCAAACCTTACGAGATTTTCACCGGTCGGGCGGTAGATTCATTCACCGTCCTCACCCAGGTGTCAGAAGGTAAAGTTCTTAAAATCAAGGAGAACGGGAAAAATCGCTATGATTTTCAATACACCGACAAAGACGGTTACAAAGTGACCATCGAAGGGTTGTCGCGCACATTCGACAAAGAGTACTGGAACTATGCCCGGCTTATCTCCGGGGTGCTGCGCCATGGGATGCCTCTGTCCTATGTCGTGGATATGGTGGACAATCTGCACCTCGAAAGTGCTTCGCTCAACAACTGGAAAAATGGAGTGGTACGCGCCTTGCGCAAGTTCATTCCCGACGGCACCGAGCCTTCCCACAATATTTGCCCGATATGCAAAACCGACGGACTCGTTTATCAGGAAGGCTGTTTGCATTGCAAAAATTGCGGCCATTCAGAGTGCAATTGAGCGGCGCATTTCGGCTGGCGGGAGTTTCAGACCGCGCGGCTAAAAACTTGGCCACTCGGCTGTTTGCGCCAATATCGCGCGTCGAGCGCCAAACAAATATTGCGAAGAAACCCCTTCCCTTTTTCCGTGACGCATAGCTCCGAAGGGAAGATTTCAACGAGACCATCTTTCACCGGCTCGGCAAGGCGAGTGCGTATTTCTGAAGAAGACTCCCCGGACGGCCATTCCGTGCGGTAGCGGCACATCAGGTTGAGGATGTTTTGGCGGATGTTGGAATCCTCCGTTGTCAAAAAATGACCGCGCAGCAGCGGCAAATGACCGGTTTTCACAACATTTTGATATTCAGCCACAGTCTTTATGTTCTGTGCAAAAGCCCCGAACGTGTCGCTGATAGCAGAAGCACCCAAACCAATGCTCAACGGGGTGTACACGGACGTGTAGCCCATGAAATTGCGGTGCAGCGTCCCCGATTGGGCGGCGCGGAACAGGCCATCTTTTTCGAGCGCAAAATGATCCATGCCCACATCGTGGTAGCCAAGGTTTTCCAACAATTTCTTTCCCGTTTCATACAGCCCCCGCTTAGCGACGGCATCGGGCAAATCGTTTTCGTCGTAGGCGCGTTGGCCGTTTTTTAGCCAGGGAACATGGGCGTAACTGTAAAAAGCAATGCGGTCGGGAAGCAGCTCGCCGACAACCGCAGCCGTCGCTTCGATGTGGTGTTGCTGTTGGAATGGAAGCCCAAAAACCAAATCAAAATTGACCGAGTCATAGCCAATCTCTCTGGCAACCTGCGTCACAAATTGCACTTGTTCAAGTGTTTGGGCGCGATTGATGACCTTCAAGATGGTTTCGTCAACATCCTGCACACCGATGCTGGTGCGCCGGAAACCGAGGTCGTACAACACCTGCAAATGCTCGCGCGAGGTGCTGGCGGGGTGGGCTTCAAAACTAAACTCCCGCTCTGGCGCGATGTCCACCGTTTTGAAAATAGATTCGAGCAAATGGCGCAAATTGTCCGGGTGAAAAAACGTGGGAGTGCCGCCGCCCAAATGAAGTTCGCTCAACATCGGGCGGGCGGGAAAACGGTCGAGATACATTTTCCATTCCGCCAGAATAGCCTCTATGTAGGGCGACTCCACAGCATGATTGCGGGTGATGTGTTTATTGCAGCCGCAGTAAGTGCATAGTTTTTCGCAAAAAGGCAGATGAATGTAGAGGCTCAACCGCTGGTCTTTTTGAAAAGCCTGCACCACGTTATGAGTCCAATCCACCTCCGATAAGTTTTCTGCCTCCCAATAAGGGACAGTCGGGTAACTTGTGTAGCGCGGGGCGGGGATGTCGTATTTTTCAAGTAAACTTTGCATAAATGGCTACCACCGGCAGCTAACGCTGGTGGTAGCCCGCAAAATTAGCGGCTGCCCTCGCCGAGCCTTGCTGATAAAAATTCCAAAATGCGCTGATGCTCATCATGCTCCTGCGGCACTGGATCACCTCCGGTAATTCAAAATCACCCGTGTCATTTGCTGGTATTCGTTGTTGGGGTTGGGTGCGGAAAGTTCCAGTGTTATTTTGTCGTCCGGCATACCGATTTTGCCTGCGATATATCGTTTCAGGTCATAGAGTTTCAACACGGCCAATGTTTCCAACGTGAGGGTAGCGTCCTTTCTGATGTTGGAATCTTTTTTCTTCCCGTTGAGGGTGTAAGGCGTTTTGAAGGTCACGCCATAGTCGGAAGTGTATTTGGCATCCACGCGGGTCTCTACATTGCCGTACAGCAAATCGGCGGCGAGCCGAGCCGACTCGAATTGAAGCCCCTCGTTTTTCAGTTCGGCGACGCGTGTGCCCAACCAATCGGCCAGCGATTTGACTTTGCCAGCGCCCGCTGTCACTTTATATGCCTCGTCGGCATCGGCGTATTGGATTTCGATAGTCGTGGGGGTGACGCGCAGCACCGTGGTTTCGTCTGGCTTGTCGGTGAGCGAGGCCAATTCGAGGGTCAGAAAATTTTGGATGGAGGCGGGGTCGTTCACGTTGAGCAAAGGCTTTATAGTGGTGCGCAAGTCTTTGATTTCCTTGAATTTGGCATTCAACTCACTTACTTGTTGTTCGACACTGTTATCGGCAGCACGGATAGCTACCAAGTCTTTCGATTTGCGCACTTTTTTGACTTGTTCTGCCACTGCATCGGCATCCGTTTTTGCTGTTTCCACTTTTGTTGATTCTATTCCAATTTCTACCAACAATCCTTCTATTTCAGGAAAATACCGGTCAGCATTTGTCAACCTGGACTGCTGCACTTGGCGGTCGTTTGTGTTCTTCGCCTCGTTCAGGGAATAGCGGGCCAATTCGATTTTTTCCCGCGCTATCCTGACTTTCTCGGTCACTTTCTGTTGCCCGGTTTCTGCCGTTGTTTTATATTGGGACAATCTATTTTTTGCCTCTTTTTCAGACATCGCTTTTTGGGAAGGAGGCATAGGGGGAGCAGGAATCGGGGCCGGAGCAGGTGAAGGAGGGGTGACGGTGGGTGCTGCTATTTTTATTTCAGGTTCAATTTTTTCGCCGCCAAACTGGTATTGCAGCCCTGCCTCAAAAGTGCTGCCCAACGCGCTGTGCGTCTCATAAGCCCCGAAAATGAGCAGTTGGGAAATGGGTTTTACGCCCGCTGAAAACTGCAATCCGCCCTCGTCCATTCGGTAACTTCCGCCCACCATGACCATGTCGTTGTCGAGAAAATAGCCGCGTAGCCCGAAGTCGAAATTGGCGGACTTGAGTTTTTTGCCAAAAATCTCGCGATACACGACGTTCGGCTCTATGGCAAATCCCTCGCCTTGCCAACGATAGCGCAGCGAACTGAGCAGGTGCGGGAAAATGTCGTACCGGATGTTGCGCTCGGCATCTTCCGGGGTGTATTCGAGGTCGCTGGTGAAGAGTTGTGGCAGCGTCACATCCAGTTGCAACCCTGCCACCCGTGCCTGCAAGCCGAAGCCGCCGTCGAATTGCATTTTCGATTCGGTGGCCTGCATCAGCACCAGGTCGAAGGGGTTGTTGACGGTGGCGGTGCTCAAATCCATGTTTTGGTTCAAGATGCCCGCCATGATGCCGAGCGAGAGGTGAAAGTTATTTTCTTTTGGAAACAAATGATAGCCGAAAAAGCCGGTCACGTTGGTGCGTTTGGTGAGGTGTACTTCGTCCTGCATCGCCATGATGCCCAAGCCGATGCGCTCGCTGACGAACGGCGACACGTCCACATGGAGCAGGTAGGTGACGGGGCTGCTTTCGCTGGGTAAATCGGAGAACTGCGAGCGATATGCTACGCTGGCACCGCCACCGCTCGGCCCGCCCTGCGCTGCGGGGTTGAGGAGTTTGGGCTGGAAAGAATAGGCAGAAAACCAGGGCATTTGCTGGGCATTCAGCGGGACGGCGATAGCTGCCAATGCGCTGATTGTAAGTATGGTATAGAGTTTCTTTTTCATCGGAAAAGACTTTGGATGGTGGAGGGTTTAGAAAGACTTAGAAGGACTGAAAGGGTGTAGGCTAAACCATCTAAACCTTTTTAAACACGCTAAACTTGACTTTTTTAATCAGTGGTTCGCAGTATCGTCACCGCGCCTTTCACTACTTTTTCTTCGCCGTCTTGTTCATAGCGCAGGACGTAGAAATAGGGGCCGTCGGGGCAGCCGCTGCCATCCCAGGGGGTGAGGGTGTCGCCTGCATAGACTTTGCCGCCGAGCCGGTTGAAGATGGTGTATTCGCCCATTTCCACGCCGTCGGGCATGGCGACCTGCCACAAGTCGTTTTGGCCGTCGCCGTTGGGGGTGTAGATTTCGGGGATGAAGGGGGAGGCATCGGCTTCAAGGTTGGGCAGTACGGTAATGCTTATGGATTGAGTATTCCCGGAACAATTAGTGTTGAAAAATGGGACTATTTGGAAGGTGGCGCCGCCAAGACTTCTCTCACCTTCAATTGTCAGTATTTTGACAATATTTGAATTGTTGTTTACTTCCCCGCTCATGCTGGTAGGATCGAGATTTACCAAGTCTGTGATGTCCCATTTAAAAAATTCCACATCATCGGTGCCGCTCAAAAAGATTTCCAACAACTGCCCCGATTGAACCGGATTCTGTGAAGGGTCAATGATAAAGTCAAGTGCACCGGGTTCAGAAACGGTCGCGCTGGCAGTGGCTGTGCAGTTGTTGGCATCAGTGACTGTGGCCGAATATGTGCCTGCCGGAAGATTGGAGAGGGAATTTTCCGTGCTGTTGTTGTTCCATTTGAGCGTGCGGGCGCCTGTGCCTCCGCTGGTCGTGGCGGTTATCGCGCCATCGCTCAGGCCATTGCAGCTGATATCGGTTTTTGCGAGGGTTACTTTGAGTTCTGGGGGCTGATTGATGGTGATTTGCTCAACTTTCGAGCAGCCCGTATTCGTGGCCGTAATAGTAATCTGATAACTGCCCGCTGTAAGGTTGGATGCTGTTTGCCCATTGACTCCATTGCTCCAACTGTAAGTAAAAGATGTACCTCCTCCGCCAACAGCTGTTAAAGTAGCCATGCCATCGTTTCCATTGAAACAAGAAACCTGTGTTATGTCTTGCTGAACAGAGATGCCCTCCGGATTCTGTAAACCTATACCTACTGTTTTTGTGCCAGTGCATTCATTAACATCTGTAACTGTAACCGTGTAGGTGCCAGCCCCCAACATGGTAAAGGTGACAGGCTGGCCTTCTCCGATATTGGAAAAGGTTTGTGCAGAATTGCTGATTTCGAAAAAATAAGGGGCATCGCCACCGCTTGCGCTGATTTGGAAGGAACCGTTATTGCTACCTGCACAAATTTCATTGATGACGTTGCCTGCGTCCGAGAGTGTTATATTGCCACCCGTGATAGTGGCAAAATTGTCTTTCGTAATACTTGCACATTCCACGTCCAAGTTGAAGCCTTTTACCCGCAGGTTGTAAGTAGCAGGTGCCAAGCTACTAAAAGTGATTGGGGTAGAAATATCGGCAATGTCAATTGTGATTTCGTCAACTACTACATTGTTAATTCTCAAGGAACATTGAAGAGAAGTAATATTGGGGCAGCATCCATTTGAAACAAACTCTGCTTTGGGCAAGAACGTCACACTTCCATTCGACTGTCCACCACATGAATTTGTTTGGGAAACAAAATCTGCGTCAACACAAAAATTCAAGTCTGCCTCTTTCTGCTCGTTTTGCATTTCTTGCCCGCTCGTGCTTCCGATCGTGAACAGATGGAACACCACCAAACTCGCTATTATTTTCCCGAAAAACCGGAATCCCAAAAATTGAAGTTTTTTCATGGCACATTGATTTAAAAAGTTCTCGGTTAGTTGTTTATCCTGAATCCGCCCCCACCATTTGCCGACGGGCGCGGCACACCTGCAACACCATCGGCGCGGCGTTTTTCGCGGTAGCGCATACGGGTGTTGCTCTCGCGGCCCAATTGGAGCAGGTCGCCGTTTTGGAGCGGCGTGTTGGCTTTGATGGGGAGCATTTTGCCGTTGAGCAGGGTTTCGGCCAACGGCTCTATGAACACCGTGCCTTTGTCGTAAAATAGGCGGGCATGGTAAGGCTGCACAGATTCGTCGTCCCATTTGACATAGACGTAATTGCCGGATTCTCTGCCAATAAAAATGTCAATGCCGTTTCTGAGCCACTTGCTGATAGGGTTGACTTGCCGGAACTGCTCGGGCGACACATATTCCAACTCAAAATCTTCGGCGCGGCTGACGACGGTAACCAACAAAAGACCCAGCAAACCACCCAGCACGATGAAACTGATGAGTTTGACACTGGCAAAATCATAGTCGGAAAAGGCATTGCCAAGTGCATAAACGGCGTAGCCAACCACCGCCGCACCCAGACCACCAAGCACACCGCGCCGCAGCGGAATGGTGGAGCGCATGGAAAGCACGACGCCGATGGTCAGCCCAAACAAAAGCCAGGTTATCAAACCAGACACGAATAGGCTGCTGACCCAACCTTTGTACTGGAGAAAAAATCCGAACAAAAACACGAGCAGCGACGCGAGCAACCCAAAAAGGGTGCGCAGGGTGATGCGCAACCACGAAATCTTGCGGGGCTGGCTGCGCTCTTCGGCCCAAGAAAGCATGAAGCACAAACCCGCGCCAAAAGCCGCGCCGAGCAAGGTTTCGTCCGTGAGGGTTCTGATGTGCGCGTCGAGTTCTGAGCCAAAACGCTCACCCGAGCCGAAGCGCTCGCCCCAAAATTGGAGCAAAAACGAGTTGTACCATTTGTAGCCCACCACATTGAGCAGGGCAAACAAAGACCAGCCTATCAGGCCGCCCACCATGCCAAACCAAAGCCAGTTGAGCCGCCGGTTGATGCCTTTCCCGCTGAAAAACTTTTCCTGACCAGAGGGAGCGCCCGCGCCGTCGCAGGGGTTCACATTGTCGAGGCATTTGGGGTAATTGGGGCATTTGTGGCCAACATATTCCCACGATTGCAGGGAGGTGGTTTGGCGTGGGCATTTGGTCACCACGAATTCGCCTTCGGCAAATGGCTCGCCCGTGATAGGGTCGCGCTGCGTGCGTCCCGGCAATGGCTGATAAGGCTTGACGTAATTTTTCTTAAAATTTTGCTTGTCGAGCCACGGCACGGTGTAGGCCATGATACCCAGCGCAAACAGCACCCCGATGATGCCCAATGCCCAACGCTCAAGCCATGATGCCTCCGTAAATATTTTGCCGAGCGTATGCGGTTTGCTTTGCGTCGCCATTGGGTCGTCAAATCGCGTAAAAGTCGAATCTGGGATGCTTTTCGGGCCGCCAATCCAATTAATAGTGTAAGTCCGTGGCTCTTTGTACCTGAACACGGGGTCGTCGCTGGGATAACACCGGATAATATTGTTGTACCGGATGTCCACTGTTCGGGCGATTTGGTCGCGCAGACCGGGAGGCAAGGCGTTGACGGCACAAGTGTCGGAGGGATTGCCGGTAGCCCGCACCAATAACCGCAAAAACGCCGTGTCGGGATTTGAGCCAATGCCAATGGGCACGACGAACGTATTGAGGCTCAGCTGTGACAGAAAGTACTGGACGTCCGAAATGTCATAAGGCCAATAAGTGGCGTATTGGGCGGGGTTTTCTGCATTTTTCCCATCTGTCAATATGAATAAAACCCATTTTCCTTTTCGTTCGCCCATAAAACGGGTGGCCTCCACAATGCTGCGGAATAGTTCGGCATATTGGTCGTAGCGGCTGTCGAGCTCGGTGAGTGCGGCATCCACCTGCGCGTGGTCGAGTGGTTTGGGCAAGGGGGTATCGTCGCCGTAGGAGGCAATGTAATAGTTGGTGGTATTGGCTCCTGTGCCGATAGCATCAATGGTATTTTGGATAAGCACACGCCGTTGCGAGGCTATTTCGGTGCTGATGCCCGCACCCGTGCCCACGCCGGTGAGGAAAAGGATATTGAGGACATCGGGGGTGCTGAGGACTGCGGAGCGCTCTTCGGTTTGGTGCAAGATATTGTCCACTTTGAGGAGTTGGACAGCCCCGTCGAACATGGTCTCGCGGATGCGCACTTCTTCTTTTTCCAACCTTTCGCTCTTGCCGTCGCGGAGGGCGCGGACGTACAGTTCGATACGATAGTCTGTGTCGTTCAGCCCAACGGAATCAATAGCAAAATCTGAATCGCCACCGCCTGCGTTGTTTTGGGCAGATGTGCTCGTTGCTGCACCAAATGCCATCAGGACAATGAGCGCGGCTGGCACAAAGCCGGGTATGCGAAGTCGTTGATAAAAAGATGTGGTCATTATGGTCAATTTTGTTGTTCGATGTCGGCCCAGTGAAACCATTTTGTTTCGGGGGCTTGGGTTTCCATGTTATTCACGGCTCCAGACGCAGTGCGAGAGAAAAATCCCGTATCCAAATGGGGGGTCATGGTGTCTATTTCCATCGCAAATTGGTATTTTTCTTTAAAAAAACCGTCGTGAATGGTGAGGTCGGGGCGCGAAAGGAACAGCCCGTGGCCAGGGTGCGTGTGGAACCACCCGACGAGTGAAAGTTCGGGATATTCGTCCTGCATATCGCCGAGTTCGCGCACAAGGCTTTCGGTGCTGAAATGGAGTTGGTACACGTTGTGCTCTTCGGGGGTCACTGGCACAAATTCTTCGAGCAGCACGCGGTATTGTTTCGTGTTTTCGGAAAAACTGTATTTGCCCAACAAAAAACCGCCGATTTCGGGGATACTGCCTTCTTGCTCATCCAGCACGGCGGTGCTGCGCTGCTCGTGCAAAAAGCGGCTGATGCCTTGTATGCTTTTCTGGCTCAGGTGTATTTCGGTCAGCACGGTATCGGGCCATTGCTGCCGGAGTTGGAGCGGGTGGTAGCCGCCATTTTTGAGCAGGGCATTGAAGTCGTTTTCCGATAATGCTTTCGGGTCGGTGGCTTGGCGGCTGGTGCTGCGGATTTTCATGGTGCTGACGGTCGCCGGTTCGTTGCCAGGCTCCACCCAAAGCCCGTCTGCCTGCTGGCTTTCTTCAAATTTTTTCATTTTGGCTTCCACGGTTTTGTGGCGGGCGCGGCGGCGAAGTTGGGCAAAAAGAGCGACCGCGAGCAACAGCGCGACGGCACCTGCGGCAAACGGCCAGAGGGGCGCGGCGGGCGGGACGAAGACACTGCCTTCGAGGGGCGAGATGATATTGTCCTCCAAGATTTGCAGGGTGAAAATCCCGTGCGTTTGGGTTTTGTCTCTTATCAGCGATTTTGGGAAAGTATATGATTTGTTCGTGGCGTCTATGGACTCAAAACCTCTTGGGAACCGCTGGCCGTCTTTTAAGAATTCTATGAGGAAAGGGGCGGTGCCGCCCGTGAATGTCAGGGTGAATTCGGTGTCGGTGGTGTCCAGCACACATTGGAGCGGTATGCCGCTGACTTTGGATTTTGTGATTTGAAAATCTTTCTTTTTGCATAAATCGGTCAGTTTGAGGTCAAATGACTCGCCGCTCCGAACGATTACTTTTAGGAGAAATTCGCCACTGCCCGGGCGTGTTTCTTCAATGATGCCTTTGATGGCCGTTGTGTCAAATTGGGGCAAACAGGCGGCATATTTTACAAGGTAAATCAATGTGTCGCCGTTGGGTCTTTGCCGGACGAGGTCGAGCGGCACTTGTTCTTTTGCATCCTTCGCCCGGGCCGATGTGGAGTATTCCGCCAAAAATATTTTTAATGCACGCACCCGGTCTTCGCCGGTTTGTTTGATGGCGCTGTTGTAGGCGAGGATGGCAGGGTCTTGTTCTGTTTTTTTTGCTTCGTTTTTGGGTGTTTGTCTCGGGCTGGGCGTGGCAGGTGGCGGTGGCTCGGCGGCGGTCGTTTCGGCGTCATCGGGCGGCGGGGTGGCATTTTTTGCCGAGCCGTTTATTTCAAATTCAAAGGTGGCGGGGTTGAATACATTGATGGGTATGTCATCTTGGTCTGTTCGACAATACAGTTTGTTCACCCTGACCGAAGCACGCCCGGCACCGGTGACTGCGATAGGTCTTCTTTTTTTTCCTGTCCCACTGATAATCAATCCGTTGGCGAGTTGGCCGTCCAATTTCAAATTGTCGCCGGATAATCGAAGGCCGTCGTCTTTTAGTATCATCTTCAGCCCAGAGCCGGGGTCTTCGGGGCCAAAATTGCCGTTGGAAAAAACGAGTTGCAGCGATTTGATGTCGCCTGATTTGCCGACTGGATTGCCGTTTTGGTCCACAAGGCTGACTTCTACAGAGCAGTTCCGGTAACTGACACCGCCGTGTTCAAAATTGAAGCTAATGATTTTCTGCCCTTTGGAAGCGTGCCAACAAAAGGAGAAGAAAACGAGTAGCAACAGTGAAATTATCGGTTGTCTCATAATGCTCGGTCATTGGATTCTGTCATAAATCGTGGCTTTCCGTTGCGCGGCATTTTTGTACCAAAACAGCAAATACAGGCCATAGGCCGCGCAAAGGGTGACAAACAGCAGCAGCACAAACATGATGGTGTCGAGCAATGCCGCGCCACCGTCGGCACCCACGCTTTCGATCGTGCCCGCCTCGATGGGGCGGGTGAGGCGGTCGCTGCTTTTCACCACCACTCTGTATGTTTTGTCGTACCCTCTTTTTTTCAATTCTGCCGGAGTGATGGTGAGGGTGTCGGAGTTCATCGCCCCTTTCCAAGTTTTTTTATCATCGGGGTTGGCATCGTCTGTCAGGTAGATGGTGTAGGGTTTTTTGCTGCCGTTGACGCGGAGCAGCCAGCCGCCGCCATCGGGCAGGGTGGTCAGGGTGGCATCGAACTCGTTGGTGATTTTGATGGTTGCCTGCTTGCCTTTGGCATCTTTTACCAAAATGGCGTACTCATTCGCGCCACTGGGTGTCACGATGAATGTGTTGTCGCTGAGCAATTGGTCGGCCTCGATTTTCAGGCCGCTGCGCAGCGACATATCTTTTAGGCGTGGGCGGTCGGCGTTGAGCAGGCGATATTGGCGGCGACCGTCGGCCAGCACTTTTTCTTCGTATTGGAGGGGTAAAAGGTCGGCTATCAAGTCGCGGGCATTTTTTACAAACCGGCTTTCGGGGTTGGTGGCAGCCCATTTGTCAATGAAAGCAATGAGCGCCTCTGAGTCGTCGGCCTTGATGCTGTTGTATTCTTTTTCTTCTTGCGAAACCTCTTTAGGTTGGGTTTTGACGGGCGGCGGCGGCGGCGGCGGCGCACTGCTGCATTTGGCCATCATGTCCATTTCCTCCGCAAAGTCGCCGTTGGGATATCCGGTTTTGTATTTCGAGCATATTTCTTTGGCTTTTTTGCAGTCGGTTTTGTAAACATTGTCGGCTTGTTTCCACAGGGCATATTGAGCCAATATTTCTTCAATTCTGTCCCGGCACGGTGCGCTGGGGTATTTGTTTTTCAGGGAATTCAGTTGGCTGATGGCGCCGAATTTATTGGCTTGGAATGCGGCCAAGGCTTGTTCGCAGGTGCGTATCGCTGGGTCGGGCATTCCTGCGATGGTGTAGAGAAAGGTCATAGCTTGGCTACATCGTGTCGGCGCGTTGTCTTTTATCACGTCGAAGCCGATTGCCAATTTGCCTGCGCCATCTTTCAAAATCTCGAAGTCGAGGATTTCTACATTGTTGTCTTTGCTGTATTTGACGCTGACATCGCTTTGAGAAACAGGTTTGAGTTCTCTCGTGATGCCGCCCGGGCAGGAAGGGCGGGCTACAAACAGGTATTCGTCCCGGTGCCTGTTTCTCTCAAAATCCAGCCCGTTGGAATAGAAGGTGAATCGCAAAATGCCCGATTCAGCCCCGGCCATATCTATCCTGCCATCTTGTGGTTCGAGGGGAGTGGCGCGGTCTGCCCCCCGGAAGTAAGTGAGCGCAAATTTAACAGAGCCTTTTTTCTCACTGTCGTACTGAAATGGATAGGGCGGCCTTTTGGTTTGTGCGGACAACAGGGCGGGCGTGCCCACCAATAGCAGGCTGAAGAAAAATATGCAAATCGGGAAGTTGGGTCTCATCAGGTAGTGGTTTTGGTTTCGGTTGAACAGTGTTTCAGTCCTTCGGCGTGATGGTTATTTTTTGCTTTTGCTCGACAGTTTGCCGCAAAGCACCGATTTTGATTTTGGGCGTTTCTGGCCCATCGGGCGGTGCCGGTGGTTGAGCAGTTACTTTTTCTGGTTCGGGTTGTGGTTCTTGCATGGGCGGTACGGGGCGTGCTGCTGGTTCAGGACTTGGGGCTGGTCGCATTCCGATTGTTGCGGTCGGTGCGGGTTTAGGCGGAGCCGCGCCGGTAGGCACACGCACCAATGGCGTATCATCAACGGCAATTTCCCTTGCTTTGTCCACGATGCCCTGCGGTTCTGCGAATTCAATCACCCAGTTGGCCACTTTTGAGTCTTCGGGATAAGGCGGGACATGGATGGCATGGTAGTTTTTGTACTGTAAAATCTCGCCCACGCGCAGCACCAATTGGTAGAGGTCGTAGGTGAGGCCAAAACTGCTGGTGTTGCCACACACCCGGCCTTTGTAATTGCTGTCCGACTTGATATTGGGGTGCCACACGTCGGTCAGCATCCTGAGTTTGCAGCCTTCGAGCGGGTATTGTTCGGGGATGGAAAGTTCGAGTATATGGTGGTCGCCATAAATAGGGTTTTGATTTTCGCCAATCCCGACGATGCTTTTGAAGTGATAATGAATGTGATACACACTTGGGATGCGGAGCGGGCTAACGGTTTCCGCTATGTTCCAATCTATTACATCGCTTTCGAGGGAGGCGAGCTGTATATGCTCGCGCGCCCAACGTTTGTATTTCAGGTTCATCCTGAATACTGGATCATTGAAATCGTACTGGGGCATATTAGGGTTCATCCTGCTACTAGTTTTGGTACAAAATAGATGGTTTCGCCTTCTCGGATGCCGAGGTCGAATAGGGTTTTGTTCTCCCCGATTTTGACATTGCTCGCCTTTGAAATGAGTTCATAGACGTAGGGGTTGCCTTCGGAGTCCATGCGTGGTGCCACATTGGCATTGAGCAGTTCTTCGATGATGTCTTTGCCCGTGGAGAACACCGGAAGTTCTACGTCGAGTTCGTCTCCTCTTGGCATTACGCGGATTGCGATATTGATTACGCTCATGTTGAAAAGTATGTTTTTGAACGGTGGTTTATTGAAAATTGAGAAAGTGTTCGTCTCCTGTTAATTCTACAAAATGATAGGCGCCGTTTGCTTCTATGGTCAAAATGTGCAGGGGCGGCACTCCGATTTGCCGAAGGGGGATGGCCAGTTGGGAAAAATTTTTCTTGTTAATGCCGTGTCCGATGGATTGAGTTATAATAAGGTCTTCGCCCGGCACTTTTCGGAAACTGTGCGCCATGTTGTCGGAAAAATGTGGCTTTGCTATAAGCACCGGGTAGATAATGCCCGATTCGCGGGTGGTGATTTCCTGCACTACTTCATAGCCCAAGTGTAAGGTGGCATCCTCGTCGTCAAAATGCGCTGCTGCCCATTCGAGCAGTTCGCCCACCGTGTTGTCGGCGGAGAGAGAATGTGCTTCTGTCAATTTTTCAATCGCGTAATGGCTTTCGCACAGTTCGTTCACCTCGGTAGCGCTGGGATATTGCAGCATCATGTTGTTCATGCCCTCATATTTGAAATGCTGGCCGGCCATGGATTGCCTGTGGTTGCGATAAATAATTTTAAGCGCCTCTTGTACTTGCATAGCACCGATGATGGAGGAGGATATGGGGGTTGTGGCAATTTTTCCGTCAGCTGCATTGCGCTGAGCGATGTCGGGGCAACCGAGGCGATAACGGATGACTTTCCAATCAAGGTCGGACAGCTGGCACTCGTAGCAAGAAACACCTGGCTTAAACACGTCCAATTGGCCTGCAAAATTTTCAATGGCGCCGTCCACCCAAGTTTTGTTGGTTTTGAAGCAGTAGCGATTGATGAAGAGGCGAGCCAACCGGTTGTCGAGACAGCCAATCACCACGTCCATGCGCCTGAAAACCCCCAGCCCAATGTCAATCGTGATGTCGCCGTTGATGGCCTGTGTTTTTACATTGGGATTTATGCTCCGCACGCTCTGAGCCGCTATTTCACATTTTTTCTCACCCAAGTCGGATTCTCGGAAGAGGACAGAACGGCAGAGGTTGGTATATTCGATGGTGTCAAAATCAACAATGAGGATGTGACCGACATTGAGGAGGGCGAGATTTTTGAGTACTTCATTGCCGAGGGCGCCTGCACCAACAACCATTACTTTTGAACTCGATATCTTGTCGGAATCCCAACCAGATATAAGGCGAAAAGTATCGTCCCAGTGTTTGGTGTTTTCCACCTGCAGGGTCATATTGGCTTTCTGTACTGTTTCCATCTTGGCACTGGAAAAAGGTTTGCTTTTTCGACGGGAAAAGTACAATGGTTTTATGTTTTTGCAAAAGATTTGATTTTTTATTTGGCAAAATGAAGGTTTTTCCCTGCAAAAAGCACCCTCTCGTATTTTGTCAAGCGCGATAATGGATAATTAGTTTGGATTCCCGTCTTTTGCCCATTGTTTCACGCACCCCCCTACTATCCCTATGGCACTAATTCCTGCTTTTCCTATTCTCGGCAAATGCTCGCTCAAATTAGACGGGTCGCCTTTGACATTGCTCGTTCTCGTTGGCGACGGGCAGCTCAGCGAAGGAAGTTATGACATAAAAGCTACTGTCAAAAGCCCGCCCTCTGCGAGTGGGGTCGTGCAGTCGGGACTGCCCATCGCATTGGGGGCAGACACCGACCTCGTCGGTCAACGGCTCTCGGTACTGGTCACAGTAGCCGCTGCACTTTCCCTCGATACCAGCATTACGCTGGATTTGGCCGGCGGCAAGACCGACATTCACATTGTCAATACTGCCAAAGCCAATCAAATTGGCGATGTGGTGGCCTATGAGGCTTATTTTCGTTTCACCAAAACTTAACCGCAATTATGAAAACGAAAACTTTGATGGTGCTTTTTATCGGATTTCTGACCGGTACGGGGTCGTTCGCACAAAGCGGCCAAGTTAATCTCAATATGCTGGCGGCACCTGCCTCGCCAGCGGCTGCACTGCTCGGTTTCTCACCCTCGGTGGTGGATAAGCCCCGAGAGGCATCTGAATTTTTGGCTTCGGTGGTCAATACGACCGGAGGACTGAGCGGGCTGCCCACCAACTATGCCGTGGAAATAGCGCCGGCTTGGATGCTGACTGGGCATAAGATTGACAACACAAAGTTCAGGAGCAACCGGCTCGCCGACAATTTTTGGCAGGGTCTGACTATTTCGACCGCCGTGGGTCAATCGGAAGAGATACCGGACAGCCTCCGCCCGCTCACCCAAGTAGCTTTTGGTGTCAAGGCCTCTATCCTGCGCGGCCATCGTTTTTCCAAAAAAACAGAGGCAAAATTGGCAGAAGCCCAAGCCGCGCTGCGGAACCTGAACACCAAGCTGAAGCGATACCTCGATGAAGACTTGGAATATCAACAGCTGATTGAAAATGCCATAGACAACCCGACGGACACGGCTGCGCTCAATCTTTACCGCGAAAAAATGTATCAGTCGTTCGAGGCGGAAGAAATACAACAACTGGAAGAGGCGTTGCGCGATTTGCGCTTCGACCGGGTGGGGTTCAAACTCGACCTGACGGCAGGGTTAGTGCAGGATTTCCCCGGTGGGCGGTTTGGCAACAGCCGCGTATCGAGGGCAGGTGCTTGGCTGACGGCGGGCTACGAGTGGGAAGAAGGGTTTTCTTTTCTCGGCATCGCCCGTTATTTGAATTCTCCCGACGCCATCTATGCCGACGATGCTGGGTTGCTACAAGAGGGGCGCGTCCGTACTTTCGACGCGGGTTTTCGGGCCATATTGGCACCGATAGAGCGGCGTTTCACTATCAGCGCAGAAGGGCTTTATCGCAGCATGACCGAGCCGGAGGTGCTGCCGTCGAGTTGGCGGTTTACCTTCAATGCCGAGTACAAATTCAGTCCAAATATGTGCCTCAATTTTTCCTACGGGCGTGATTTCGACGGCACGGTGACCCGCGACGGCAATGTCATCGCCCTGCTCTCGCTGTTCACCGGATTCGGCAACAGCAAACCTGTGTTGGGAAAGTAATTGCGTCCGCTCACTCCGCTTTCAGTGCCTCGGTCAAATTTGCTTGCAGTACCTGCCACACCTTCACGCCCACAGTCGCCAGCAAAACGGCTATGACCCCCAGCGCTGAAAAAACAAGCACGGGTGCCGACACGCCCGCATGGATTTTGTAAATACTGTCCATCATAGCCAACGTGAACACGCGCCCCAGCAAGCAGCCGGCAATGGTGGCAAATAACATGACGACCAAGAAATTGCGGTTGAGGTGGTAGGCGATATTGCCCGCTCGAGCACCCAACACACGCCGCAACGCCAGACCGCGAAACTGTTTCAGCGCATTGAGCGACACAATGGCAAACAAGCCGCTCACCGTGAGCAGCAAGATGACGATAGAGAAATAAAGCATCGTTTTCGCGATGTTGTCCGACACTTCAAGGGCTTCCGCCATGACCTCGCTTTGGTAAAATCCCGTGAAAGGTTTGTAGGGAAAGAGTTGCTTCCAAGTTTTTTCCATGTCGGCATGGACAGTGCCTAAATCCTCCGGTTTTGTTTTCAAAATGCAATAGGTAAATGACTGCGCTGGCGCGCAACGCACCACCACCGGCGACAAGGCATCAAATGGCGAATCGGTCATAAAATCCTTCACTACACCGGCAATGCGGTAAGAGATGGTGTCAAAGTTCAACATTTCGCCCACGACGGCTTTGCCACCCCCTATTTCGCGGACAAACGTTTCATTAACAAGCACTTCCGTCTCCGAGCCGACCGACTCGTTCACGCTTGAAAAGCCTTTTCCCGACAACAATTGCATCCCCATCAAAGGCATATAATCTTTGCCTACTTCAAACCACAATGTCTCTTGCTTTTGACCTTGCCACAAGAAATCCATGCGCCGGAAATTGAACCCCGCATGATGGCGCGTTTTTGCTGTTTCCAACACTTTTGGGTTTTGGCGGATGGCATCTTCAAAGGTTTTCAGCGAAGCCAAATCCTGCGTCTCCACACCAAGAATACCCTCACGCGCATAGCCAATGTCGGCCTTGCGCTGTACCTGCGCGTTGTGGGCAAAACTGAATCCCACCACCACCGCTGCCAATGCCATAGCCACTTGGGTACCCATCATAAAACGGGAAAACAAGCTCGACCCGCCGAAGCGCAACACTCCCCGAAATATGCTCGACGGATTGAACGCACTGACGTAAAATGCCGGATAGGCTCCCGCCAGCACAGTCGTGAAAATGACCGTGCCGACGAGGAAAGCCATCATAGGAAGGTTGTTTAAATAGGTGATTTTCAAATCAATATGTTTCCAAGTGGCGTTGTACCAATCGGCTATTGGGTACACCAGCAGCATCCCCAATAGCAATGCCGCGAGGCACACGAGAAATGCTTCACCGAGCAATTGCATCCTCAGTTGGCGCAGCGTGCCGCCCATCACCTTTCGCACGCCCATCTCGCGCAAGCGGCGATTGCTGATGGCGATGGTCGTGTTGGCAAAGTTGAGGCAAGCGGTGAGCAGCAACATGACGGCGCAGGTGATATTGCCCCAAATCGCGGCGGGCGGCACGCCGCTGCCGAGGTTGTTCCATCGTATGTCGCGGGCGTTGAGCGCGAGGTCGGGCAGCGCTTCAAGGTGATAGCGTTCGGCTTGCCAATTTTGGTTGCCCTGGTTTTGGGGCGCGACGTATTGTTGCAGCGCAGCCTCCACTGCTGGCACATCCGAGGGGTTTTTCAGTTTCAAAAACGCGGCATCCACCATCCATTTCCACGAATCGTAGCGCACGGGTTGGTCACCCTGCAACTGATTTTCCAAATGTGTGAGAAACTGGAACTGAATGCTCGAATTCTTTGGGCATTCTTTCAAAACGCCGCTGATAGTCAAGTTTTTGCGCTGTGGGATGTCGGCATACAACAGGAGCGTTCGCCCCACGGGGTTTTCATCGCCAAAGAATTTTTTTGCCATTTCCTCCGTAATCAACAGCGCGTCGCGGTCGGCTAAGCGTGCCTGTCCGGCGAGCAACTGAAAGTCGAACACGTCGAGGAAATTTTCATCCACGAAATGAACCTGTTGGTTGAACACGTTTTCGCCCTGCTTGATGACGAGGCCGCGCGAGTCAATGCGCACCGATGCCTCCACGCCGGGGATTTCGGCGGCGGCCTGCGGCGGCAAAGTGGCGGGGCAAACACCGTGCAGCAGATGATTGGTATTTTTGAACGTCTCCACCCGAAACACGCGCTCTTTGGCCGGGTGCCAAGCATCGAAACTGTGGGCGAATTGGTAATTTTCAAAGGAGAGGGTGCAAAACGCCAGCGCGATGCCCAAACCGGCGATATTGACGAGGACATAGCGCCCGTTGCGGCGCAGGTGGCGGAAGGCGAGTTTCAGGTAGTTTTGAATCATAGCTTAAATATCAGTTGAAACCCCGTTTTCAAGAAAGTGACAGCAATTGTGCCTGAATATTTAATTTCTGATTTTCAATGGCTTATAGAAAGAAATCGCTTTTGAATCTGTTCATTTTCGGACGAAGATGTGCGTTGGCGGACGGACAACTGCAATTTATGGCGGGGAGCTTTCAAGTTTTTTGCGCAAAATTATTTTCCGTTGGCAGCGCCTTTTAGAAGTACGCCCAGCTGCACAAAAAAAACATGCAGGCAGCCTTTTTTCGATTCTTGTCGCCAAGTCAGGCAGCGTTCGCACGGAGTGCCGCGTTTCGTTTTTTGATTGAAACCTTGCGCCCGGTTTTGCCGAACCAATACGACACACTAACTTTCCAACGGAAATCAACTTATGGATTTCGCCCTTAACTTGGAACGCGCCGAACATGACCTCGTCGCTGCCCTCACCCGCCAAGAGCGCTGGGCGCAGCAGAAGCTGTACGAAGAGTACTATGGCAAGATGATGGGTATCTGTCTGCGCTATGCTGGTTCGCGCGACGAAGCGCTCGATTTGTTGCACGAAGGCTTTATCAAAGTCTTCCAAAACATCGGTCGCTACCGGGCCGGCACCTCGCTCCCCGCATGGATTCGCACCATCATCGTCAACACCTGTATTGACTATTACCGCAGAAATATTCGCCGTCGCACGGAAGATATTGATGAGGTGCATCAATACGCCAATGACGATCCCGATGTGTTGAGCAACCTCACCGAGCAAGAAATCTTGGCCGCCGTGCAGGAACTCTCGCCTGCATACCGGGCAGTGTTCAACCTATATGTGGTGGAGGGTTATTCGCACAAGGAAATCGGCGACGCGCTGCAAATCACGGAAAGCACCTCGCGCAGCAACCTCGTGAAAGCCCGCCTAAAACTCCAAGATTATTTTGCCAACCGGCGCATGGAATTTGACCGGGGAGGATTGGGGATAGGAGAGTAACAACACTTTTAATTTATTGAAAATCAGGCTTTTTGCCATGGATGATAAATTTTTTGACAAAAAAATAAAGACCGCGCTCGACCATATCGAAGCACCCTACGACGCTGGCTCTTGGGCTGCGCTCGAACAGCGCCTGAACGCGCCTTTTGCCGAAGAACACCCTGCTCCGGTGGCAGCAGTGGACAAAGCCGTGCTCCGAACGCTCGAACGATTGGAGGCGCCGTACCAGCCTGCGCACTGGGATGTGCTCGCTGGTCGGATGACGCAGATTGCCCGGCTGCGGAAAAAAATATGGGTTGCCAAGTTGTCAGAGGCCGCTATTTTCTTGCTGTTGCTGGCAAATTTGGATGGCTTCTTCGGTGCCGGGACTTCCGAGCCACGGCAGCCAGCGACACCCAAACCTCCCGTCAACAATCGTTTGCAAGCCGAAGCGCCTGCCTTGCGCGTCCGCCCCGGCACTGCTTCCGGTTTGGGTTCGACGAATGAAAATATCGCATGGAATGATGGCGCAAATTGGGCGGGCTTTTCTCCCCTCTTGCTTCAAGATGCTGGCAATCAAGATTTGGAGGAAATAATTGTCCCGTTCCAGTATGAACAGAAAAGCGTCAACGAACTGGAAAATTTGCTGGAACCTGCCCCTGCTGACTGGGTGTCTTTGACAAATTTATCTTCTCTGCCGACACTGCCCGGCCAACCAGCAACACGTGTGAACACCAGCCCTTACGCCGGTTCTTTGGTTCATGCGAAAGCACCCAAACAGCACCGTTTTTATGCCGCCACTTTTGCCAACTTCGACAAAAACTATGTGCGCAGTGAAGACCATTCGCACAATTCCAAAGGCTACGGCGGTGGCGTGGCTATTGGCTACCGTATCGGAAAATGGGGTGTGGAAGCCGGGTTGAGTTACAACCGCAAACAATACCAGCCCAAGAAGGAAATCGAAATTTACGGCGGCAGCACGGTGAACGGCTTTTACGCCTCTTTCGCAAAATCGGTGGATGCCGATATGGTGTCGGTGCCAGTGAAAATAACACGCCGCATCGCGCAGTTCGGCCCCATGAGCGCCCATGCGGTGGCGGGCGTGACGACCCATATTGCATTGGACAAAAGTTTTCAATACGGCTCTACTTTTTATCCCGGGCAGGGGCCGCCCAATGCAGCCGCCGACCCCAACCAGCAGCCCCAACTCCGCAAAACGGGGAAAGGTGTGCTCGAAAATGGCTCTATCAACGGCAACGTATATGCCAGCGCCGATGCCGGCGTTCGGCTGGAATACCCGGTCAGCCGCCGCTTGGTTGCATTTGTTGAGCCCGCATACAGGCACGCCATCGGTCAAAAAGGAATCGGCCCGAAACCCTCGCGCATCAACACGTTTTCTTTGCAAGCTGGGGTGCTGACGACATTGTAGAACTTCATCTAAACGGTCACTACGCTGCCAATCGGAGAAAATTCGGTTGGCAGTTTTTTTATTAGAAACCGTCTGATTGCGCATCACGCCCAGTCGGTATCGGGAAAATCACCGAATATTTGAAAGCCAAACAAGCCCGCCAAAGCATCCAAGAACTCAAAGCCACCACTCAAAAATAATAGGCCTATTGGGCAAGCGACCCATTTTCATTGGCCTCCTGACCCGTCCGCTCCCGCACACTCTATCGTCCGAATCCGAACAACCCACCCTTGCTTCTCCTTTCCTAAAAGTTTGAAAATCAAGCCCGAAGCATTTCGGCACGGGGTATGGAGAATTGTATTGCCGACCAATTTTCGGCTTTACGGCTATGATTCAAAACTACTTTAAAATCGCGCTCCGCAACCTCAGCCGCAACAAACTCTACGCTGCGCTCAATATCGCTGGCCTGACTTTCGGCCTGACGGGTTTTCTGCTGCTCGGCCTTTACTTGTTCGACGAATTGACCTTCGACCAAATGCACACCCACGCAGACCGAATTTACCGAATCGTCGAGCACAAAAAAACCAAGTCGGAGGACATATCGGTCGCGGGCAGCAGCTTCAAATTGGCCGAAGAGGCGAAAAAACAAATCGCCGAAATCGAGCACACAGCCCGCTTTGCGCGGTTCGGTCGCAGCAACCTCCTGAACCCCGACCAACCGGACTACAAAGTACACGAAGTGCTGACCATTGCCGACAACGGGTTGATGGAAATATTTGATTTCCAAGCGATTGAGGGCGATGTTCGAACTGCTTTGAAAGAGCCAAACAGCATCGTGGTGACCGAAGAACTGGCGCAGCGCTATTTTAAGACCAACCACGTGCTGGGCAAAACCCTCGTCATGGATTTGCGGGAAATGACCCCGCTGCGCATCACGGCGGTGCTGAAAAACCATCCCCGGAATTCGAGTTTCGATTTCCCGATGGTGGTTTCGGAGGCGACTTTTATGGCGGACTCCAATTTCCGCGACGATGTGCTCCGCGACTGGTCGTCCAACGATTTTCTCACGTTCGCCCTACTGAACAAAAACGCTGACCCGCAACTTGTCGCCCCGCAACTGACAAAGTTGGTGTACGACCATCGCAAATTCAACGAAGGCAGTTCGGTGGCGCACAGCCTGCAAGCACTGAAAGATATGCGCCTTTATTCCGATGGCATCGTTGACGGGGCGCGGAACTCTAACGTGGCGGCCATGAGCAGCGGCTCGCTCTTCTATTTGAAGGTGTTCGGGGCGGTGGCACTATTTGTTTTGTTGTTGGCCTGCATCAACTACATGAACCTGACGACGGCCAAAGCCTCCAACCGCAGCAAAGAAATCGGCATCCGCAAGGCAAACGGGGCTTTTCGCGGGCATCTGATAAAACAGTTCATGTTTGAGTCGTTGCTGGTCACGGCGTTTTCTTTCGTGTTGGCTGTGTTATTGGTCAATTTGCTGTTGCCCGCATTCAACCGTTTCACCGGGAAAGAACTTTCCCTCGATTTCTCCACCGACCCGCGCATCTGGTTTTTGGGTGTTGCGGCCTTGCTGACGGCTGGTTTGTTAGCCGGGAGTTATCCCGCGCTGGTGATGTCGCGTTTCAGCCCGCTGTTGCTGTTGAAAAATCTGGCTTTGAAAAACACGAGCGATTGGTCGCTGCGCAAAGCATTGGTCGTGTTCCAATTTTCCATTTCCATCCTGATGATTGTCGCTACGGTCGTGTTTTACCAGCAGGTGCAATATGTGGCGAACAAGGATTTGGGGTTCAAAAAAGACTTGCTTTGTGTGGTGGACATCAACAGCGGCAAGGTGCGGGCGGGCGCGGAGACCATACAGGCCGAATTTTCAAAAATACCGGGCGTGAAAAACGTGTCCGTCACCTCGCGTGTCCCCGGCGAATGGAAAACGATTGCGAAGGTAAAAATCCGGCAAGAAGGCAGCAACGAGGAACTCCGGGAATCCTACTTCCTCGGCGTGGACGAGGCGTTTTTCAAAACTTTTGAAATCGAAATAAAACAAGGTCAGGCGTTCAGCAGCATGGGCGACACCACCTCTGTGCTGCTCAACGAAACCGCCGCCAAAATGCTCGGCATCGAAACGGCGGCGGGGCAGTCGGTCGAAATGCCGGAGCGGGCTTTCGACGGCAGTTTCATTCCGCTGCGGGGTCGCCAAGTGTTCCGGGCGCGGGTCGTGGGCATCGTGAAAGATTTTCATTTTCAAAGCCTTCGGGAAAAAATCGCGCCGATGGTCATGGCTTATCAGCACAACCCCGTGCAGAACATTGACTATTTCACTTCGCGCATCGAGGCGGGCGATATCCCCGGAACCTTGAAAAAAATGGAGGCCGTGCTGATGTCTATTGACCCAAACCACCCGCTCGAACACCATTTTCTGGACGAACAATTGGCCCTTTTCTACGCCGAAGACACCCGTCGGCAGGCGATGCTGATTTGGGCTTCGCTGGCGGCGATTTTCATCGCCTGCATGGGTCTGTTCGGGTTGGCCACCTATGCCGCCGAGCAGCGGGTGAAGGAAATCGGCATCCGAAAAGTGCTCGGTGCCTCAGTGACAGGCATCACGGGTCTTTTGGCAAAAGACTTTTTGAAACTGGTCGCCGTCGCCATCTTCATCGCCTCGCCGTTGGCTTATTTATTCATGCAAAAATGGCTGCAAGATTTCGCCTATCGTATTGATATTCAATGGTGGGTGTTCGCGGTAGCAGGAGCAGCAGCGGTGGCGGTCGCGTTTTTAACCGTGGGTTTTCAGAGTGTGAAGGCGGCGCTGGCGAATCCGGTTAAATCATTGCGAAGCGAATGATAATCCCGACCCTTCGGGATGAAATCACTGCGCAGCGAATAAAATTATTCACCAGGAAACTGTTCCGGCTAAAAAAACGAATCATGCTACGACACAACCTTCTCCTCATTTACCGCAATTTCGTTCGCCACAAAAGCACGTTTTTCATCAATCTCGTCGGGCTGACGGCGGGCTTGGCTTGCACATTTTTGATTTACCTGTGGGTCAACGACGAACTGGGTTTTGATAAATTCCATGCCCGCGACGCGCAACTTTTTCAGGTGATGGAAATCAGCAGCGAGGGCGGTAAAAAAGTTGTGCATGACGGCACACAAGGTTTGCTCGGCGAGAGTATGGCGAAAGATTTGCCCGAAGTCGAATCGGCGGTGTCTATGCTGAATTTGGCAAAAGAAGAAATCCCGCTGCCCTTCACTTTCGACGGACGGACGTCGCAACACAAAGGCATTTTCGCCACACGCAATTTCTTCGACGTTTTCAGTTTCAAACTAAAAACCGGCCAGCCCGCGCAACTTTTTTCGGACAGAAACGCCGTCGTGATTTCGGAAGAAATGGCGCAAAGCATGTTCGGCTCCGCCGAAGCAGCCATCGGCAAAACGCTGGAATGTGCCTTTTTCGACAAGAAAAAACAGATGCAGGTGTCGGGGGTTTTTGAAAAACTGCCGTCGAACAACACGCTGGTTTTTGACTTCGTGATGTCGTACGAAATGTGTTTGCAAGACCTCTGGACGAACGGGCAAAAGTGGTGGAACGAAGGCGCAAGCACTTATTTGGTGTTGAAATCCGGCACCGATGTTGGCGGTTTCAATGCGAAAATTGCCGATTTTGTAAAAAAATACAACCCCGAAACCATCTTTACTTGCTTCGTTCGGCCTTATTCGAGCGGGTATTTGCACGGCACTTACACAGACGGCGTGCAGGACGGCGGGCGAATTGCTTACGTCCGTTTGTTTTCGGTCATCGCGCTGTTCATTTTGCTGATTGGCTGCATCAATTTTATGAATCTCTCGACCGCGAAGGCTTCCATCCGGGCGAAAGAAATCGGCATCAAAAAAGCCATCGGCTCGTCGCGCCGGAATCTGGCGAGTCAGTTTTTGACCGAAGCCGTGTTGCTTTCCGTGCTTTCCACCTTGCTGGCCACTGGATTAGTTTGGCTCTTGTTGCCCGCTTTCAACGGACTGACAGGCAAGGAGATTTCCCCGCAATTTTCTCCAAAAATGGTAGGCATCGCAGGTAGTTTGGCTTTGCTGACCGGCTTTTTTGCCGGCAGTTATCCGGCGTTTTACTTGTCGGGATTCCGGCCTATCGAAGTTTTAAAAGGCAAACTGCACCACTCGTGGGGCGAACTTTTTGCCCGGCGCGGACTGGTGGTTTTCCAGTTCATGATTTCATTAGTGTTGATTTTTGCTGTCGTGGTCATTTACCGGCAAATCGAATTTGTTCAGTCAAAAAACTTGGGCTACGACAAAGCGAACGTTTTGTATTTCAACAAAGTAGGTGCGGCTTTCGAGAATTCAGATGCGTTTTTGGCGGAACTCCGCCAGATTCCCGGAGTGGAGCGCGCGTCGGCGCTCACCAATAATATCGTTCAAAAAAACAGTCTGGGCGGCTCGAGCACTTACGGCATCGAATGGCCGGGGAAGTCGGAAAAAGACTTGATTGATTTCGGCATTCAGGCGGTGGATTTTGATTTGATTGAAACGCTGGGGCTGCAAATGGCGGAGGGGCGGAGTTTTTCGCGCGACTTTTCCGACGAAGGCTCCAAGGTGCTTTTCAACGAAACCGCCATCAAAGCGATGGGGTTGAAAAACCCGGTGGGGCAGCAGGTCGTGCTGTGGAACCAACCAAAAATCATCGCCGGGGTCATCAAGGATTTTCACGTCACCTCCATGCGCGAACCCATCGTGCCGATGGTTTTTCGTTTTGAGCCGAAAGGCGCCACCACGGTCATGGTTAAAATCAAGGCTGGCGAAGAGCGCGCGACGCTCGGACGTTTGGGCGATTTTTACAAAAAATTCAACCCCGGCCACGACTTCGACTTCAAGTTTTTGGACGAGGCCTATCAGGCGCAGTACGTTTCGGAGCGGCGGGTGTCGCAACTTTCCAAATACTTCGCCGGGCTGGCGATTTTGATTTCTTGTCTCGGTTTGTTCGGTTTGTCCATGTTCACCGCCGAGCAGCGCACGAAGGAAATCGGCATCCGAAAAGTACTGGGCGCGAGTATCGCGGGCATCACGAGTTTGTTGGCAAAAGACTTTTTGAAACTCGTCGTCGTGGCGTTTGCCCTCGCATTTCCCATTGCCTATTTTTTCATGCAAAAATGGCTCTCCGATTTCGCCTATCGCATTGATATTCAATGGTGGATGTTTGCGGCGGCGGGTTTGGCTGCTGTGGGTATCGCATTTTTTACGGTGAGTTTTCAGAGCGTGAAGGCTGCGCTGGCCAACCCGATAAATTCGCTGCGGAACGAGTGATGTAGATACCAATTTTCTCCAAGTTTGGAACTTTTCGGGAAGTTGTTCTATTTTTGAGCGCGGTAAAAAAATACCCGCATGACTTCCGCCACCGCCACCAAATAGCACCGCCCTTGCTCCCGTTCGAAGTGATGGGGGCAGGGGCGTTGTGGTGAATGGCGAGCATAAGCGCACCTGACGACTAAGTGAAACACGCAGTTGCGTGTATGCAACCAAATAACCTACATACACGCAACTGCGCCCATTGGCGGACGAGTGGACAAAGCGGTTTTTCGCGCAAGTCAGGCCATGGGACGGGTTGCGGCTAAACATAGTTGGAAGCAAAAACACCTAAAACCGTGATGCAAAATAAAAACATACAAGAAAGCTCCCATGCTTCAAAAGGGCCTGCGAAGGAAGAAAACAAGATAGCCATCGACATCCCCTCCATATCCCTGCCCAAAGGCGGAGGAGCCATTAAAGGCATTGATGAGAAATTTCAGGTAAACCCGAGCAATGGCACCGCTTCCTTTTCCATTCCGCTGCCGCTGTCGCCCAACCGGAATGGATTTACGCCGGCTCTATCCGTATCTTACAACTCTGGTGCGGGCAACAGCATATTAGGCATCGGCTGGGGGCTGGATATGCCCTCCATTCAGCGCAAGACAGATAAGCGGTTGCCCCGTTACTTCGATGGAACCGACGAGGAGGACACCTTTATGTTTAGTGGCGCGGAGGATTTGGTTCCCTATCTCACACAGGTAGGAGCGAATTGGATTGCCGAGGTGCTTGAAGAGGACGGCTACACCCTGCGCCGCTACCGTCCCCGTATCGAAGGCTTGTTTGCCCGCATCGAGCGCATCGAACACGCCGCCCATGGCATGTATTGGCGCGTGACGACCCGCGAAAACATTACCACCCTATTTGGGCTTAGCCCCGAATGCCGCATAGCCGATCCGGAGAACCCGACCCGTATTTTTCAATGGCTGCCTGAATTGAGTTTTGACGATAAGGGCAGCGCAATAGTATTTGAGTACAAAGCCGAAGATTTGGCTAATGTGGCCAATAATATTTGGGAAACCAACCGCAGAACCCCGGATGGCACGCCGCGTTTTGCCAACCAATATTTGAAAAGGGTCAAATACGGCAGTAGAAGCCCGATTTTTCCCTACCAGGGCGCTCCGTCGCCGTACCATCCGCTAATGCCTGCTGTCGATACCCCATGGTTTTTTGAACTGGTATTGGACTACGGCGACCATGATGCCAATAACCCCACGCCAACCGAAACTATCGAGTGGCTGTACCGCCCCGACCCCTTCTCCGATTACCGCGCCGGTTTTGAAATCCGCACCCATCGCCTGCTGCGCCGTGCCCTGCTGTTCCACCATTTTGACGAACTGAACGACGGCATGCCCACCCTGGTGCGCTCGCTCGATTTTCAATATTTCACCTCTGATAATCCAGATCGCGAGCGCGAAACGGAGCTGGAGTTTTTGGAGCATATTTTTCAGACCAGTTATCTATGGGACGCAACGAACAATCGCTACCGCAAGCGTTCGTTGCCGCCCATGACCTTTGAATATCAGCCGCTTGCCTGGGATCAGGCCGTAAAAACCGTCGCGCCCGAAGACCTCGTTCACGCGCCCGTGGGATTGACCGGCGGCTACCAATTCACCGATTTGTATGGCGAAGGCATCAGCGGTATCCTGACCGAACAAGGCAATGGTTGGCATTACAAACACAACCTCGGCGACCCCGATGAAGATGGCATGGTGGCATTTGCCCCGGCGAAATTAGTAGCTCCCAAGCCCTCCTTTACCGGACTTGCGAACGGCGTGTTGCAGTTGCAGGATTTGGACGCCGATGGAGGCAAACAATTGGTGGTAAGCAGTGATGGATTGAAGGGGTATTTTGAATTGAACGACGAAGCTCGTCCTGAAGGGAACTGGGAGAACTTCCGGACATTTGAGCACAAGGCACAGATCGATCTGCGCGACCCCAATGTGCGCCTGCTTGACCTCAACGGCGACGGACGCCCCGAAATCGTGCTCACCGAAGAAAACGCCTTCCGCTGGTGGCCCAACAAAGGCCGCGCAGGTTACGCCGCCGATGAACGCGCCTTCAAACCCTTCGACGAAGAACTCGGCCCAGCAATCGTATTCTCCGACCCCGAGCAGCGCATCTTCCTGGCCGACATGAGCGGCGACGGGCTGACGGATATCGTGCGTATCCGCAACGGCGAGGTGTGTTATTGGCCCAATCTGGGTTACGGTCGTTTTGGCCGCAAGGTGACCATGGGCAACGCCCCCTGGTTCGACGCGCCCGATCTGTTCAACCCCACGTACCTGCAATTGGCCGACATCAGTGGCACAGGGGCGACGGATTTGATTTATTTGGGACAAAACCGCTTCAAGGCTTACCTGAATTTAAGCGGCAACCGCTGGGGTGCCGCCGAAGAAATTGAGCCGTTTTTTAATACAGCCCAGCCCAATCAGGTGACGGTGACGGATTTGCTGGGACACGGCACGGGCTGTCTTGTGTGGTCGTCGCCGCTGACGGGCGAGGCGGGAAGCCCCATGCGCTACATGGACCTGATGGGTGGCCACAAGCCCCACATCATGACCGCCTACCACAACAATATGGGCAAAACGGTGCGTATGGAGTACCGCTCTTCCACCCATTTTTACCTGAGAGACAAACAGGCCGGTCGCCCCTGGATCACCAAACTGCCCTTCCCGGTGCAGGTGGTAGCATCAACGGAGGTAGAAGACACCTGGCGCAACACCCGTTTCAAGAACACGTACTCCTACCACCACGGCTATTACGACCACGCCGAACGCGAGTTTCGCGGCTTTGGGCGGGTGGAGCAGATGGATGTGGAGGATTTTGACACCTTTATTGCTGGAAATGTCAACAGCCCCTACATTACCGGGGATCATACCCTCTACCAGCCGCCCGTAAAAACCATCACCTGGTACCACACGGGGGCTTTCCTGAGCCGGGACCGCATTTTGAACCAATTTGAGCAGGAATATTTCCGGCCCGACAGCGCCGATTTCCGCGAAAACCGCCTGCCCGAACCCGATCTTGAAGCCGAGGGCTTGAGCGCCGATGAATACCGCGAGGCCTTGCGCGCCTGCAAGGGTATGGCGCTGCGCACGGAGGTCTATGAATTGGCTGTAGACGATGTCGGCCACGTAACCAACGAACGGGTGAAATACTTCTCCGCCGCCTTTCACAACTGTCATATCCGGCGGCTGCAACCACAGGGTCCCAACCCGCACGCAGTTTTTCTGGTGACAGAAAGCGAGGCCATTACCTACCACTATGAATTGGATTTGCGGGAAACCGAACTCCGCCCCGATCCGCGCATTGCCCATACCCTAAACCTGCGTATTGACGACATCGGCAATGTAATGCAAGCCGTTGCCATTGGCTATCCCCGCTGGCGCGATGAGGCACTTGATGACCCTTTGCTGCCGGACGCGGCGGAAAGATTGATTCAGGACGTTCAGCGCGAATTGCACATCGTTTATACCGAAAACCGTTTTACAGACGACGTCATCACGCCACGCGACCATCGCCTGCGGATGCCCTGCGAGGTGAAAACCTATGAATTGAGCGGTGTCGCCTGGGAAAGGCATGCTTACTTTGCCCTGGCTGATTTTTCATCGGATCAATTATTGGAACTTTTTCCAACCGCTTACCACCTACAACCCGCAGATGGCCTGCAAAAACGTTTGGTAGAGCAGGTTCGGATGCTGTATTTTAATGATGGCCTGACCGCCCCAGAACCTTTTGGCCAACTCAACCGCCTTGGCCTGCCCTACGAATCCTACAAAATTGCGCTGACCGAAGCGTTGCTGGAAGCAGTTTTGGGAGACAAGTTGCTGACGCTGCAAAACCTCGGCGAAAGCAGAACCGCCATGCTCGACCGCGTATTGCCTTTGGGCGGTTACTACAAAATGGACGACACTTGGTGGATCCGCTCCGGCATTGCAGGCTTCCAGCCTGATGATGCCGCTACCCATTTTTACCTGCCCGAGCGCTACACCGATCCTTTCGGAAATATCACCACCCTGGCCTACGACCCGCTGGACTTGTACATCCAAAGCAGCCAGGACCCGCTGGGAAATTCGGTTCAGGTAGCTGAATTTGATTACCGGGTGTTGGCGCCTCGACGGATGATTGATGCCAATAATAACATCTCCGAAGTGTTGTTCGACATCCTGGGTATCCCTGCTGCTATGGCTTTGCGCGGCAAAGGTGAGGAAGGCGATTCGCTGGAGGGGGTACTTCCCGACCTGGAGGAAACGGCCATCCACGCCTTCTTCACAGGCGAATACGACGAGGCGCAAGCCCGCGCCTGGCTGGGCAACGCCACCGCACGCCACGTTTACTACCTGGGCGATGCAGAGCATCCTGCCTGCTCGGCGGGCATTATGCGGGAAAGGCATGGCTCAGTCGATAGCCCCTTCCAGATCGCCTTCGAATACAGCGACGGCAGCGGGCAGGTAATCGCCACCAAAGTACAGGCAGAGCCTGCGCCCGGAAGTGCTGACATGCGCTGGATCACCAACGGCAAAACCATCCTGAACAACAAGGGCAAACCCGTCAAACAATACGAACCTTACTTCACTGACCACCACCGCTACGCCGAACCGGATACCGTGGGCGTGACACCGGTTATCTACTACGACGCTGCGGGCCGCACTGTACGCACCGAAATGCCCGATGGCACCTACAGCCGGGTGGAATTTTCGCCCTGGCACATGGCGGCCTGGGATGCCAACGACACGGTGCTGGAAGAGGGAAATGCCTGGTATACCCGCCACATTGGGGGAACGCCGGAAGAACAGCGTGCCGCCCGCTTAGCCGAAGTGCACGCCAACACCCCCGCTGTAACCCACTTAGACAGCCTGGGGCGGGAAGTGGCGGCCATTGCGCACAACAAATGGCAGCGCGATGGAATCCTTACAGAAGAAAAATACCTGGCCTATACCAAACTCGACGCCGAGGGCAAACCCCTCTGGATACAAGACGCCCGTGGCAACCGCGTGATGGAATACATCAACCGCCCCGGTGCGGATGCCGGCTTCTCGCCCTGCTACGACATCGCCGGGAACCTGCTTTTCCAGCACAGCATGGACGGCGGCGACCGCTGGATGCTGCCCGACAGCACGGGGCAACCTTTGTATGTGTGGGACGCAAACGAATACGCCGGCGTGATGGAGCAGCGCCTGATGCGCAGCGAATACGATGCCCTGCGTCGCCCCACAAGCCAGTGGCTGCGCATCAACGATGAGATGGAAAAAGAAATCAGCCGAATCCTGTACGGGGAGGGCTTGCCCCTTCCCCAAGCTCAGACCTACAACCTACGCGGCCAAGCGGTCATTTCCCTCGGTCCCGAAGGCCGCACAGAGACGCTATCCTTCGACTTTAAAGGAAACCTGCTGGAAAGCCGCCGCCAACTGCTGGCCGATGCCTCCGAGCATACCATGGACTGGAGCGATTATGTGGAAGAAAGGCCTTCCGGCCACCTTTCGCCGGAGGTATTTGTGCAAAGCACGGAATACGATGCCCTCAACCGCATGGTCCGCCTCGAAAACTGGCATCTGGATATAGTAGGCCGTAGCCCCGCCATTTACACCCCCACCTACAACCGCCGGGGTGTACTGGAAAGCGAAACCCTTTCCGTGGGCGGGCGGATAACCCCAGCCATCCAACTGATCGAATACGACGCCAAAGGCCAGCGCACCCTTTTGCGCCCCGGCAACGGCACCAATACCCACTACACCTACGACCCGCTGAGCTTCCGCCTGACCCGCCTGCACACCAGTCCGCGGGGAGGGGGGGCCGACCTGCTGCAAGACCTGTACTACACCTACGATCCTTCCGGCAACATCGCCCAAATTGAAGACCGGGCACAGGACACGGTTTTTTTCCGGAACAGACAGGTGAAACCCGTACAAGCCTACGAATACGACGCCTTATACCGCCTCATCCGCGCCGAAGGGCGGGAAAATGCCACCAATTCTGCTCCCGGGCCGGGGTCTCACCCTTTTGGGCCTTTGGACACGGCCATTCCCGGCGACGGCGCCCTGCGCAACTATACCCAGCATTACCACTATGACCCTGTGGGGAATTTTGTGGAAATGCGCCACAGCGCAGACGGCGGCTCCTGGACGCGCCGTTACGACACCGCCACCGACAACAACCGCCTGCTCCGCACCTGGCTGGGCGATGACATAACGCGGGCTGTGGACTACCGCTACGACACCTACGGCTCCATGCTCAACTTTTCCAATGTGCCGGAGGCCCAAAACAACCGCTGGGACTACCGCGACATGATCCACACCCTCGACCTGGGCGGCGGGGGCAGGGCTTTTTACCAGTACGACGCCCAAAAACAGCGTACCCGCAAACGCATCGTGCGCAATGGCAACGAATACTGGGAGCGCCTCTACTTCGGCGGCTACGAACTGTACCGTCGTTATGTAGGCCGGGTACTGACCGAAGAAACGGAAACGCACCACCTTTTTGCCGACGAGCAGCGGGTGTTGATCGTGGAGGATGTTATCATTCCTTCGGAGCGGCAGCGAGCGGGTGTATTGTACCGCTACCAGTACAGCAATCACCTCGGCAGCGTAGGTTTGGAATGCAATAGCGACGAGCAGATCATTTCTTATGAAGAATACCACCCCTACGGCACCACAGCCTACCAAGCGCAAAATGCCGACATACGCGCCGCCGCCAAACGCTACCGCTATACGGGCATGGAGCGGGATGAGGAGAGCGGACTGGCGTATCATACGGCACGGTATTATTTGGCTTGGTTGGGGAGATGGGGCAGGGCAGACGCATGAACATAGAGCAGTGGTTTAGCACAATTTCCATACGTTTG
>CAYZVM010000023.1:0-2965 GCA_964481485.1 uncultured Saprospiraceae bacterium
CCGGCACACCAAGTCCGGCGAGCAGGTCAGCGACGTATTTCCCCACTTTTTCCCGTGCGGCAGCCTGATTTTCGGCCAAAATGGCGTGGCCGGCGGGAACACCGATATTTATCGTGACTGATATAGATGCAGTTTTGGACATAAATTGCTCATTGGTTTTTTAACCGGGCATGGTGGCAATTTCGGTTTCGGAGAGGTTCAAAATTTCATTTCGGCTGAAAAAAGTGCCGGGGTTCAAGTCATTGAGCAGGGTGGCTACTTGGGGATTCTGAGTGACGACAAATTGCCCATGACCGCCGGTGTTATACTCCGTTTTGGGCAAATATTCCAATATCTCGAAAAAAACGGGGTCTTGGGGGAGGATTTGCCAGAGCGACTCCTCGCAATAGCTTTTGCCGACATTGGACAAAATATGCTCCTCTTGTTCGGGTGTCAAATAATGAAAAGTCCGGCTGGAGGCTGCGTTCACCGGCAAGCCAGGCAAAATGGCGGGGTGACATCGGATTTCCTGCGCGATACTTTGGATGTGCTTGCCCGAGGCGCGACCCGATTCGTAAATTTGGTGAATGGTGTCAATTTCGTTGATGCTGATTTTTTGTTTCAACAAAACACGCACAACTTGCAGGAAACCAGCGGCGTAGAAGAATGATTTGCCCATAAACTTGGCCGATACCTCCGCCGAGTCGTAGTGGATAAAGTCCGCCAAATTGAACTGGATATTCTGCTCAATCAAAGCGACGAGCGTGTCAATCGGGTTGTCGAGAGCATCCGCGCCAAAACTGAGCCAGCCCTGCTGGAGCGGGATGCCGTCGAGGTCAATCACGAAATTGGCATCCGCCACGATGTTCCAATCGGCAGAAAACCGCACGCCCGGGATAGTGAGGCCATACGCCGTTTTAAATTTCACCCGCACACCCTCTATTTTTTCCATCAACTCCGGCACGAGGTCGCCGTCTTTGACCAAAAACGGAAAAAGTTCGTCCCGAAAACGCACCCGGAGCGGCGAGATATTGGCGCTGCGCTCGTCGGGCAGCACCCCAAAATGCCGCATGGAAATCAGTTTTCGCTCGATATGAGTCGTTTGCTGGCGGTAACTTTCGTTGGAAGGCTCAAGGTCGGCGGCGGCTTTTGCTTCCTGCAAAGCCTCGACCAATTCGGGCAGCGACGCAAGTTGGTCGGACAGCTTGTCCAACGTCCCGGCGAGGTTGTCGTGATAAACGGCTTGGCTGGCATCCGCCGCAATGGCGCGGCGGTAATGCTCGGCAGCTTGTTGATATTCAGCGAAATAGTAGTGAACGTTGCCAGCACGATTCTGGAAACTGGCTTCATAAGATTCACCTTTCACGTCGCGGATGGTACGGAGCACATCGAGCGCGGGCTTCGTGCCGGTTTTGTCTTTGAAGCCTTCGTCGCGCATTTTGTCCGACAAATCGTGCAGCGTATTGAGCGCAAAATCGAAGTTGGCATCTATCTTTAGGGAATCGAGGCAGTATTTTTTGCCTTTTTCGTAATTGCCCGCCGCGATGCACATCTCGCCAGCTTTCACTAACAGGGTGCGGGCGAACATGGGGCAGTGGGGCAACGCCTCCGTGTACCAGTCGGCAGCTTTTGCAAATTCACCCTGTTCGGCACATAAAGCCGCCAAGTTCCAATAACCATCCACGGAACCCGGTGCCTGCTGGAGCACTTTGTGAAACCACTCGGCAGCCGCCCCATATTTTTGCTGCAACTGGGACAAATAGCCGAGCGCGGTCATCGGCTCTATGCGTTCGGGGTCGGCAGCGTGGGCTTTTTGGAAACATTCGGTAGCGGCAGCAAAACATTCGTCGGCCAATGCGGCATAGTCGGTTTTGGGCGGGGCATCGGGTTTGGCCTCGTTCAGAATTGTTTGAAAAAGGAGCGCGCCCGCCTGATAAGTATAGCCCGCTTCGAGCAAATTGCTGAGTTCACTTTCCGGGTCGGCACGGTCGGCGAGACGCACCATTTCCGCGATTTTCTCTCTGTTTTTTGTAAAGTACGCTTCTTCTTTTCCCCAAAGCGCGAGCTTGTTGCGGTAAGCGGAGGCATTGCCGGGGTCGGCCTCGATAGCTTTGTCGAAACAGCGCAGTGCCTCTTCCCAATTTTTTTCTTCAAGAAAAACCCGCCCCAACGAAATGTGCGCTTCCGGGTCTTTGGGGTTCGATGTCAAATGTTTTTCCAAAATTATTCTCGAAAGCCCATAATTCCCAGCAACGCGCTCCAAATCGGCGCGGCAAACGGCGAGGTAAGGCAATTCGGGAAACAATTTTTCGGCCTCGTCCAAATCATGCCGGGCATCCGGCAAAGTGTTGTAATACATCTGAATGGAGCCGCAAACCGTCCAGAGTTGCGCCCGCAGTTTGAGATTTAGGAGTTTATTTTCAGCCAATTCGCACAAAAAAGGATAGGCCTCCGGCCAGCGTCCGTGCTCCATCAGGCGGCTTTGTTCCTGGATGCGCCGCAGTTCAGCTTCTTTGTCTTTGAGCCAAATGTTTTTGTTCTCCAGGGCCTCGCCCAATGCCGCGTCTGCCCACCAGCACATCCATTGGGTGCGCCAGCAATAAAAGGCCTCCACATAGCGGTGAAGAAACAATGACCAAACTTCGGCGGGCGATTTTTCGAGTGCCTTTTCGATGTCGGCGACCCACATTTCTTTTTGCACCGCGATGAAATCCGAGCGCAACTGGAGCAGCGCTTTTTCGGCCTGTGCATCGCCATTCCCCCCCACAGCCGTATCGAGCGCGGCACGAGTGGCGAGGGTGGCGCCCTTTTCCCGCAGCTGACCGCGCATCGGCTCCAATGCGGCAGCAAGCAACTGCATATCAGCCTCTTGCAGCGCAGCGGCATGATAAGTTGTGGCAAAAAGTTGATTTATTTTTTGGGAAAAATCAGTGGTCATCAGAATAGTAGGACGTTAAATTTTTTGACGTTGGGTTTTGGATTTTTT
>CAYZVM010000023.1:3065-26322 GCA_964481485.1 uncultured Saprospiraceae bacterium
CAAAAACCAACTTCCTGATTATTTTGGCAAACCTGGTTCACTGCGGCGGCTTTCCTGCGGGCCATGCGCGGCACGGTCGGTCATAGTGCCGGGAGAAGTTGGTTTGGCTGGGTGGCTAACTTCGGCTTTCGGGCTTGGTATCAATCTGCGAATCTCGTCTGGCACGGTCATATTGGCGGTCTCGAAGCCGCAGTTGAGGCAACGTTTTACGGAGAGGTTCACCACGGCAGTTTTGCAATTGGGGCAAAGCCAGAGCGGCCCCGCGTCGCATTTGGGGTTTTTGCAGTAGGTCCAGGTGACGCGCCCGTTTTTGACGGGGAGCAATTGTCGGCATTGGATGTCGGCATCGTCGTGGTTGGGGCATTTCATAAAAATAAAATTCTCCTCGCCGGCGAGCGCAACAGGTGGTTTTGCCAATTCCATGCGCAGGGTTTTGCGCGAATACGCAGCCGAAATGCCGTACAATCGGCGGCTTTGCTGGGCGACTTGGCGGGCGGCAGCGGCGGCGGCCACGTCGAGGTCTTTGCCCTGCCCGAGCGCGGCATAGAGTTTTTCGGCAAAAATGGCGGACTGTGCGCTGTCCACCGGGGTCTGGATGGACAAAATGCCGTCCACTTGGTCAATGAGTTGGAGCGCGGTGTCGCGCAAATAGCCACAATAATCGGTGCTATCGCGTATCACATTGAAAAAGAAAAGGTTAGGTTTTTTTGTTCTGGCATCTTTTTCCTCAAAACACTGCACGAATCGTTCGGGCGAAAGCCATTCCGGGTCTTTTTTTGCCGGTTCGAACAACGCGATTTCGTTGGCGGCTTCCTTTTTTTCATTTTCCATCCGACCTATTCCGATGAAATGGACGATTTGGAACGGGCCGTTTTCGGCGATATATTTTTTGAACGCCGCCGCGGAAACTATCTCCTGAGTTTTGATTTCGATGTTCGCCAATGGCTTGCACAATGCCTCAATTTGTTTGGCGCTGTCCTCAATGACGGCAGCCACTTCGGCGGGCTTTTCTGGTTTGGAATATGCCACGAGGATGCGGATTTTTTCCACCGGCGACAGGGGTGTTATTTTTTCGCCAGCCCCAGAAAGGCGGCGCGTGAGCACGAGTTCGGCTTTTTCACCAATGAAAAAACCCTTTTTGTCTTCCTCCTCGAATGGCAACCAGAGGTATTCCCAAGGCAAGCTGGCGAGCTCGGCGGAAGGCCGGTCGAAATGGAGGATGATTTTCAGCGGATTGTCTTCGCTGCGGTGGGCGGAATATTTCAGGTAAAGATTTTTGAAAGCATCCTGCGCCTGCTTTTGGGGGAAAAGGCGGTAGAAAAATGCCTCGCCGAGCGCTTCGTATTCGTTTTCGTCCAAAATACCCTCGGCCACCAATCGCTGGATGATGGCAAAAGCCCGTTGCGGGAGCCATTGTTCGCTGATGGAAAAAGATTGCCCGGCATCGGTGCTATTGGGCGGCAAAAGGTGGAGTTTTTGTTTTTCGCGGACCACGATGAGCAGGGCATCGGGGTCGAGTTGGCGGAGGTCAGCGATTTCTGCAGGTTTGATTCCCGCCGATTGTGGTGTCGTGCTGCGCTGTTGGTAGGCATCCACGCTTTTCAGCACTTCGCGGACAGCGTACAGCAGCGCGGGGTCAATGTCTTTTTCCTTGTCTTGGATTTTTGAATGGACCACGACGGGCTGGATGCCTTTCAATCCGGTTTCGTCGCCATTCCAGACGCAGTCCCGCACAATGACGGGCACGACGAGCGCAGAACTTTCCTTGTGCCGTTCGAGGGCTTGTTTCAGTTCGACGATTTGTTTGTATTCCGTTCCCAAAAAATCGGCGCTCACAAGCAAAACAATCACGTCAGCCTTGCTCAGGTTGGTTTTGGTCACGTCGTCCCAATTTTCTCCTGCTTTGATTTCGGCGTTCTCCCAAATCTGCCAGTTTTTTTTCTGCGCTGCTTTAAAATGTTTGATAAACCACTTTTTGTACTCAGCGTCTTCGTCTGCACAGGAGATAAAAAATAGAAGTTCGTCCATGTCGCTCAGAATTTGGATTGGAGTGTTTTGGGTTTAACTCAAAATTTTTCTCAAAAGTACGTTTTTTGGAAATAACCAAACTCTTGAACGCTAAATGGCTGTTTTTCAATAGAAATCTTGTCAAAGCACAGGGTGTCATGTCGAGCGAAGCCGAAACACCTGAGGTCAAAGTCTGTCTCTTACTTTCATCCACAGATGTCTCGGCTTCGCTCGACATGACATGAGCAAATTGGGTTTTCGCCAGAAGGTAAATAAATAAAAAAGGCGAACGGGGATGTTCGCCTATCAAAACTCATACTTGCCTTTCTCAGAAAAACTCTTTCAGATTCGTGCCGATGCCGACGTGAAAAACGCCGCCCGCGAGGTGATAGGGCGCGAAGCCCGCATCTATGCGGAACCGGCTGATTTTGATGCCGATGCCGCCGGAAAACCCGGCAAAACTGCGGTAGTTGCGCACCGAAAGTTCTTTTTTGCGCAGGTGGTTGTAGCCCACCCGGATACGGAACGACTCGTTGCGCCCCAGCAGGAATTCGCCATTGAAAATAAAGTGCCGGAAGAAATTGTCCACACCTCCGTTGCTTTTGCTGTCGGTCTGTTCTTCCCCAAAAATCAGCACGTCGTCGTCCTGAAAACCGGGGTCATCATACCGAATATCCCACTGGTGCAGGTGGTGCGCCACAATGCCAAAGCGAAACGGCAGGTAGCGGAGTTGCTTTGTGAATCCAATCTGCACATCGAAGGGCAAATCCTCGCTGATGCCGTTGTAGGTGGACATTTGGGTGCCGGCATTGCGCAGCACGAAAGCGAGGGTCATCTTCCGCGCGGTGTCGGCGTACATCACCCCCGCATCGGCGGCCAAGGCAGAGGATTTGTAGATGTCGAGCGTAGAGAGGCCGAGGCGGACGTTCAGCCCCAGCGATACGCGGTCGGTGAGCGGGCGGGCAGCACCGACCGTGAAGGCAGTTTCGGAGGCAGGTATTTTGCCGGTTTTGTTGCCATATTCGTCGGCGCGGACGATGTCGCCGTAGTCCACATATTGCAAGCCACCGTGCATCGTAAATCCGAGTTTTGGCAAATCGTGCGCATACGCGACATAGCCGTGCTGGACGTCCGTGAGGAAAAAATTGTGCTGAAACACGATGCGCCCATCCATCGAGGCATTGAGGGCGGCGGGGTTGGTAGCGGCAAAGGCCACGTCGTCGTCTTTTACCGCGATTTGCGCCCCACCCAAGCCAGTGATTCGCGCCGACTGCGAGAGGGTCAAAAACTGAAATACGGACTGGCCGCCCGTTATCTGGCCGTTGGCGGTGGGCAATTGGCCGATGACGGCGAGCAGCAGCGATAGGCTGATTTTTCGTAACATTGTATTCATGTTATGTTATGGTTTAGAATGGTTTAGGAAGGATTTAGATGGTTTAGGACGGGTTTAGGCTAAACTTTTCTAAACCATCTAAACACCTTCTAAACCTCCTCTACACCCAATCTCTATTTTTTCCAGCGCGTGAGGCAAACACCTTGGTTGCAGTCGGCGATGCGGATGAGTTGGCCGTTTTCGTCGTACTCTTTGAGTTCGCCTTGTTCCAAAGACGCATCTTCAGATGGGACATAACTGCCTTCGGCTTTTAGGTTGCCGTTTTCATAGTATTCCCAAAAAGGCCCATCCTCCTCACTGTCGCGGATGGTCACTTTTTCTTCCAAAACGCCATTGGGATAATAGCGCAAACTGAAACCTTGCATCGCGCCATCCACAAATTCCTGTTCAATTTTCAACTGCCCAGACTCGTAAAACTTCTGGTACTTGCCGTGGTATTCGCCCTTTTGGTAATGCTCAATACTTTCCACCGTGCCGTTTGGAAAAAAATATTTCCGCTCGCCATTCAGGGAATCGTTGAGGTAATGGGCCTCTTCAAGCAATGTGCCTTCCGGGGAAAAACGCTGGTACAGCCCTTCTTTGGCAAAATCCGTTTTGCGGCGCTGGTAACGTTCGAGGCGGCCGTCGCTGTCGCGGTTTTCCACCGTTTCGAGGTGGCTATCTTTGCAAAAAGTTTGAACAAGAAGGAGCAGGCCGACAGCTGCCAACAGGGAAAAATGTCTGATTCGCATGAAAAAAATAGTTTTGCCCTGCAAACGTAGGGGTTGACGACAAAAGTCTGAATCAGGCTGCCTGTATTCGGGAATATTTGTGGCTTGCCAATCAACCCCCTTCACCAAAACGCGACATCATGCAACATTTTGCCTCTTTTCTTTTCGTCTTTCTTGGTGGCGGCTTCGGCAGTCTTTGCCGGTTTGGGATTGGATTTTTGGCTCACCCCGGCGAAGGCAAATTTCCGTGGGCGACGCTGATTGCCAATGGATTAGCGTGTTTTACCCTGGGCATTGTGATGGGGCTGCACTTTAGCGGCCAGATGACCGACCAACGCCGATTGTTGCTCGGCACGGGTTTCTGCGGAGGCCTGAGCACATTTTCCACTTTCATCGCCGAGTCGTGGGGGCTTTACCAAAATGGCCAAACCGGGGCGATTGCTGTGAATATTTTGCTCAGTTTGGCGCTCTGCGCAGTGTGCCTAATTTTAGGGCTGAAAATGGTAAGCTGAACACCTAAAAACCTTTCAAATATGCAACCTGCAAACGTCATCCGTCACCACGCCGAACAGGCATACGCTCACGAACTCGCCGCGTTGGCTGCCCACGACGACCGGCCACGACCGGCCAGTTGGCGGCTATCGCCCTGGGCAGTCGTCACCTACCTGCTCGGCGGCAAAGCGGGCGAAACCGACATAGAGCCGAAATATTATGGCCGTCGCCGCCTCATCGAAATCGCCGTGGCCACCCTCGCCACCGACCGCTCCCTGCTGCTGCTCGGCGTGCCGGGTACCGCCAAAACTTGGGTGAGCGAGCACCTCGCCGCCGCTATCTCCGGCGACAGCACTTTGCTCGTGCAAGGCACGGCTGGTATCAATGAAGAAAGCCTCCGTTACGGCTGGAATTATGCCCGACTGCTCGCCGAAGGCCCCTCGGAAAAAGCCCTCGTGCCCAGCCCTGTTATGTCGGCCATGCGCGATGGCAAACTCGTTCGGGTAGAGGAACTTACGCGCATTCCTGCCGATGTACAGGATTCGCTCATCACGCTTTTGTCGGAAAAAACATTGCCCGTGCCCGAACTCGGCACCGAGGTGCAAGCACGGCAGGGTTTTAACCTCATCGCTACTTCCAACGACCGCGATAAGGGCGTGAACGAACTCTCCGCCGCCCTTCGCCGCCGCTTCAATACCGTCGTGCTGCCCTTGCCCGACACGCTCGAAGAAGAAGTCGCCATCGTGCAAAACCGCGTCGCGGCGCTTGGCAAAACCCTCGAACTCCCACCCGAAGCCGCCCCGCTCCGTGAAATCCAGCGCCTCGTCGCCATCTTCCGCGAACTCCGCAGCGGCAAAACGGAGGATGGCCGCGAAAAGCTCAAAAGTCCCACCGCCACGCTCAGCACCGCCGAGGCTATTTCGGTCATCCATCAGGGGCAATCGCTGGCTGTGCATTTTGGCGACGGGTCGCTCGGCGCGCACGACCTCGCCGCCAGCCTCACAGGCGCGGTGGTCAAAGACCCCGGCACGGATGCGGCAGTTTGGCAAGAGTATTTGGAAACGGTAGTGAAAAAGCGGGAAGGATGGCAGGATTTGTACCGGGCGTGTCGGGAGTTGGAATAAAAAAGGCCGCAACCTTTCGGTTGCGGCCACACCCAATATGGGTGCAGAATAATCCTTACCCGGAAGCATAACTACTTTTATAGTAGTCAGTGGCAGCCTGGAATTCCGATGCAAAGATAACTCTTTTAAAGAAATTTTCCAAAAAAAACATGAACCCACAAGATATTGAACGCGCTTTTTCGATACCCCGATTCGATCGTTTTGTTCTTGCTGCAAAGGGGGATATGCCAAAAGCACTTGATTTGTACAGGTCGAATGTCCGATTGTCTTTTAAATTATTTGCCATACTGAGTGTATTTGAGGTTGTCCTGAGAAACGCCATTGATTCTTACTATACCACGCAATTTGGTCACGATTGGCTGCTCAATCAAATTGGCGCTTCAGGTTTTCTTGCAAAAAAAGGTTGTGAAAAATCGCGCGAAAATGTTTCCAAAGCAATTCAAAATCTTGGATCAAAATATACTCACGACAAAACTGTGGCATCGCTAAGCTTTAGTTTTTGGCGTTATCTTTTTGCCTCAAAAGAGTTTGCCGCTGCTGGTTACACCTTGTTAAATGTTTTCCCTTTTAAGCCAAGAGGGATAACTTACAATCATACTTACGTTTTCAGCACCCTTTATGAAATAAACGAAATCCGCAATCGAATTGCCCACCACGAACCGATTTGTTTCGCACCAAATCATAATTTTGTGTCTTGTTGGCCTTGTATGCAAGCCTATATGTCAATTTGTGAATTATTGAAATGGCTTGACTTTATGCCTCAATCTGTTTTGAAAGACATAGACTTTGTAATCACCGAGATGAAAGTCATGGCTAAACTTTAAAAGGCACTTTTAATTCATGCCGAAAAAACATTTTTTCACTGCTATACTACTTTTCACTTGCGCCGTCGCCCACGCCGCACTCGTCACAGGTGTTTTCAAAAATGCCACTTCCGGCGACCGTGTGCAAATCTTCGTGCCGCACTATTATGTGGACGGGCAGAGCGACAAATATTGGGCTGAGTTGGACGACCAAATGCGGTTCTCCATCGAAGCGAAGGTGCCTGAACCACAATTGGTTTTCCTTCTCTTCAACGACGACCGCCTGCCCATTTACCTCGAGCCGGACGACACACTCGTTGTCCGAGCCGATGTTTTTCAATTTCCCGTTGTGGTCACATTCGGCGGGCGGGGCGGCGCGAACAACCGTTTGTTGCAGCAATATTTTAAAGAAAACCCACCCGATTTTGATGAATTGAACAACATCCGTTTCAAAATCGGCCAATGGTGGGCGGTGGTGGAGCCGCCCATGAACGACCGCATGGAGCAACTCGCCCCGGCGGAATTCAAGGCATTGTTGGATGCCCGAAAAAACGCCGCTGCCGTCATGCTCGACGATTTTGCTGCCGAACACTCCCGTGCGCTCAGCCCCGCGTTTTTTGAGTGGCTCTCTTCCGAAATTACTTACTCGTGGGCGTACCACCTGCTTTTTTATGGCCAAGTGTACGCCAACCGGCATCAGGTACAGCCCGAATTTTTCGATTTTTTATTCGATGCGCCCACCGTCAGCGAGGCGATCGGCAGCGAATGGTACCGCCAATTTTTGTTGGTGCTGATGGCGCGGCAGTTGGCCAAAACTGGCGTGGCCGACAATTTTTACGCCCGCCAATATGAACTCGCGGGTGAGCTTTTGAGCGGCAAACCCCTCGCTTTTTTTCGCTCCGAAATGATTCGCATGGCCTTCACGGGCGAACGATACCGGGAAATTTTGCCCTACTACACCAATTTTGTCCAGACCAATGAATACCCGGAATATGAGGCGAAAGTGACCGATTTGTACGAAAAAGTGGCCCGCGTTTCGCCCGGTGTGGCTGCTCCCGCGTTCACGGGAAGCGATGTGGATGGCAATCCGGTGTCGCTGGCGCAATTGCGCGGACGGCTGGTCTATCTCAATTTTTGGGCGAGCTGGTGCGGCGCGTGTTTGAAAAAAATGGAAATTTTCGACGGGTATGCCGACGAACTTCACCGCCTCGGCATCGAAATCGTGAATGTCTCGATTGACGAAAACCCCGCCAATTGGCGCTCGTCGCTGGCTGAGCGCGGCTTCAAAGGCCGCAACCTGTTGGCCTCGTCGGGGCGTGAGCGCAACATCGCCGTTGCCTACGGCGTTGAGGCCGTACCTCAATATTTTATCATTACAAAAAACGGTATGTTTGCCGATAAGGCTTCCAACAGCCAGCCCTTGACCATCAAAAACCAACTGCTCAATTTAATCAAGTAATCTGGTACTGCACGCATGGATAGAGGAACACGGCCGATGCCGAAAGCACTGATTTCCACGGATTTGTGAACGGGATTTTTTGCCCAAAGCGCAGCAATCGTCTTTTTGGGGAAGATCGTTTTCGGTGAAAAATCTGTGCTTTCTGTGGTCAGCCGTGTTCTAACCGTCGCGGCTTGAAACATGAGCCGGGCAATACCGAAAACTAAAACCGATGCCGACTTTTGCCTTTGTTTTATGCTTCCTGTTTTTCGCGGTTTTCGCCGCCGCCCAGCCCGACTCTTCCGGGGTTTGGATGAAAGTGGAGCAAATGCCCTTTTTCTCTGGCTGCGAACACCTGCGCCACACCGACCCGGCCAAACGCCGGTGCAGCGACAAAGCACTCGCCGCGTTCATCACTTCCAAACTTGTCTATCCTGACCCCGCCGCGAAACAAAATATTGAGGGTATGGTGGTCGTCAGTTTCACGGTGGATGGCGAGGGCAACACGGGCAATGTGCGCGTGTTGCGCGACATTGGCGGTGGATGTGGGTTGGCTGCGAAAGCCGTCGTGGATGCTATGCCAAAATGGGAACCCGCCGTGCATGAAGGCCAAAACGTCACCGCGCGGCTCACCTTGCCGATACAGTTTGCTTTCAAACGCCAACTTTCCGACGAAGCCCAGCAGTTTTCTGTTCACTGGGGCAAGCTGCACGGCGACGCGATTTCTAAAACCGATTTAGTAGAAAGTTTGGACGAAAAAATCCTCGTCCGCGACGCTTATGGCAACCTCGCCGTCGTCCGCGATTTGGAGTTTTTGTTTGAAAAAGGCAAAAAAGCGACATCGGCAAAAACGGGGGGCGACGAGCCTGACAAAAAAATGCGCAAAATCGCCGAGCAAGTTGCGCCCGGTGGTACTTTCACCGTGAATGTCGGCATCCAATACGGCGACGGTACGCTGCTGGTGACGCGGACTTATGAAATCAAATAAATGACAATCAACGACAAAGGCATCTATGCTGGCCTCGTCGAAGCCAAACGACAGGGCGAAAAACGGCTCGCAGTCCTCTTCGACCCCGACAAGTTGCGGCTCAAACGTTTGGAACAAACGCTCGACCTCGCGGTGGACTGCGGCGTGGATTATTTCTTTATCGGTGGCAGCCTCGTGGTAAACAATATGCTCGACAGCCTGCTCGCCCAAATCCGCCAGCGTTGCCCCATCCCGCTCGTTTTGTTCCCCGGTAACTCCTTCCAACTTAGTTACCGCGCCGATGCCATCCTGTTCCTCTCGCTCATCAGCGGGCGCAACCCGGAGTTGCTCATCGGCCAGCATGTCATCTCTGCGCCTTTCCTGAAAATGTCGCCGCTCGAAATCATCAGCACCGGCTACATCCTCGTGGATGGCGGGGTGATGACCGCCGTGCAGTATATGTCGAACACCTACCCCATCCCCGCGCACAAGGACGACATCGCCGTTTGCACCGCGTTGGCCGGCGAACTGTTGGGATTGAAAACCATGTACTTAGATGCGGGTTCGGGGGCAAAAACGCCCGTTTCGGAAAGCATGATAGAATCCGTGAGCGGAGCGGTTTCAGTGCCGCTCATCGTCGGCGGCGGCATCCGAACGCCGGAAAAAATAGCCGCCAACTTCCGCGCTGGTGCCGACATGGTGGTGGTGGGCACCGCTTTTGAAAACGACCCGGCATTGATACGAGAGATGGCGGGAGCGGCGAAAGATTTTCAGGCGGTGGGGAAAAATGACTGATTTGGAACGATTTACGAAACAGAGGCGGTTACAGCGCCTGTCATTTTGAATTTCTGCAGAAAAAATGCAAAACGGAACAGTCATAAAATCTACAGGCAGCTGGTACAATGTCCGAATGGACGAATCCAACGAAGTGCTGCAATGCCGCATCGTCGGCAAATTCCGCCTCGACGATATTCCCCTCACCAACCCCGTCGCTGTCGGCGACCGCGTAGAAGTGCAGCCCGAAGGCGAGGAACAGGGTATGATAAAGAAAATCCTGCCCCGCAAAAACTATGTGGTGCGCCAATCGCCGCGCCGCAAACACGACCTCCACCTGCTCGCCGCCAATATTGACCAAGCCGTGCTTATCACCACCATCGTGGAGCCGGACTTGAAGCCGGGTTTTATTGACCGTTTCCTCGTGATGACCGAGCGCGACGAAATCCCCGTGACGATTGTGTTCAACAAAGCTGATTTGTACGACGAGGCTGCTTTAGAGAAGTTTTTGGAAATGAAGGAGATATACGAAAAAATCGGTTATGGCGTCCTGCTCAGCTCCGTCCCCGGACGGCTTGGCTTGGAAGAATTGAAAAATTTGTTGAAGGATAAAATAACGCTCGTGGGCGGACAATCCGGCGTGGGCAAAAGCAGCCTCGTGAACGCCATCCAGCCAAAACTCGAACTCCGCACCGGCGAAATCAGCGACTACTCCGGCAAAGGCCAGCACACCACCACCTTCGCCGAAATGTTCGAACTTGACTTCGGCGGCCGCCTCATTGACACGCCGGGCATCAAAACGCTGGGATTCAACGACAAGGACAAAGCGAATATCGCCCACAGTTTCCGGGAGTTTTTTGCGCTCTCCGAACATTGCAAATTCGGCGGTGCCTGCCTCCATCGCGACGAGCCGGGCTGCGCTGTGCATGAAGCCCTGCGCCGGGGCGAAGTGAGCGAACTGCGCTTCTCCAATTATCTCGCCCTACTGGATGAGGTGGAGGAGCAGAATTATTGGGAGCGGCGAAAGGGGTTTTGAAGAAATACAGAACTCAACATATCTTTCGTCTGCCCCTGTCAGCATCTATTTTGGGGAGAGGAGTGATGCTTGGCTTGGAGCAGCCGTAGGGCGAACGATTATTAAACAGTTCTTACCGTCACACATTTTATCACATGATTAGAGTTTTCCTACTATTCCCCGCCATTTTTGCTGTGGCTGCGCTGTTTGTCAACTGCGAAAAAGAGCCAAAAATTATCACAGAGACCGTTATCGAAACCGACACCATCTATGTCGTCAGCACGGATACTATCTTTCAGCACATCACAGACACGCTGACGTTGACGGAATTTGTCGAGGATACGGTGACTACTTTTATCCTGGCGCGCCATGCTGAGACGACCGGCTCTGGCAGCGACCCGGTGCTGAACACCGACGGGCAAGAAAGGGCTGCCGAATTGCTTAGAATCCTGAAAAACGTATCGCTGGAGGCCGTTTACGCCACCAACTTCAACCGCACGAAACAGACTGCCCAGCCCACCGCTACGGACAAAGGACTGACGGTGCAGATATATGATGCCTTTTCTCCGGGGCCTTTGGCCGATGCTGTTTTGGGAAACTACAAAGGCGGCGCAGTGCTCGTGCTCGGTCATTCCAATACAGTACCGGCGTTATTAAACACCCTGACTGGCACCAACGACTTTGCGCTGATACATGACAATCAATACGACAATCTCTTTGTCGTGTCGGTTTCAAAAAAAGGGAAAGCGACGGTGGTGCATTTGAAATACGGGAAGCCGAGTTGAGCCAGCAAAGGCGCTGTGAGTTATTCACCGGGTGACTTGGAGTCGTTTTTTCCAGCAGCCGCACCAGTTCGGCGGCCCGTACGTCGTCCGTTTTTTCGTCGCGCTATTCGGTGTAGCGGTAGCGACCGTTGCCACTCATTACTTTTGGCTGTCCGTTGCTCAAAATTTCGTATACACTTTGTTTATTTGAATTGTTGCAATAAGGATATCGCAGATTTGTTATACGGATGTCCCGCATCTTTGCTAATGTTATCCAGCAAGGGTCTGGCGCGGTCCGTCTGCCCGGCGGCGACCCAACTGAGCGCCTCGTACCAAGCGGCCTTTTCTGCCATTTTGCCAGCGTCGTTGCTTCTGATAGCGGCGAATACCGCAGAGGCCTTAGTATAGTCTTTATTCGTAAAATAAGCGTGGCCGAGCATCTCCTGTGCCTGCAGGTAATATGGGTTTGTGGACGGGATATTTTGCAGCAGGGAAATCATTTTGGGAGCATCGCCTTTTTCCCACGCTGCCGCCGCCGCAGAGAGGGGCGAGGCCGGCGCTCCGCCTTCATCCGAACGGCGCAATTCGCCCGAAAAATCGGGTTTTTCGTAATAGGCTGCGGCCAATAACTGGCTAGGATTTCGTTTTTCGGGGGGCGCAGGTTTTTCTTCCTTTACAGCCGGATTCGGTTCATTTTGCCCGGCGATCGGTTTTGCTGGTGCGGAAGGGGCGGGCGCATTACCTGCCGGAGGCGGAGCAGGGCGTTCAGGGTATCCGGCGGGCGGCGGAACAGGGGCGGGGTTGCGCTGCCAAGAGCGATATAATGCAAATAGCAGCAATAAAATCAGTATCGAGCCGGCGGCCCAAAGCAGCAGTTTGTGCTGCCCTCCTTGCGCTGCTGCCCCTTCAGTCTTGAGTTCAGCCCTTGATGCCGGATCGTCCATCCAGGCTAACGCTTTTTCACGCAGTTCCTGCTCGATCAGCAGTTCATGTCCTTCTCGTTCTAATTGGTACAAAGCCACTTCTTCGGCCACCGAAGGATCGGCGACCATCGTTTGTTCGAAAGACTGACGTTCGTCAGGCGGCATGGTATCCGACAGATACGCGACTATTTTATCGTGTAATGTTTGACTCATTTTCTGATCATTGATTGTAAAATGGCTTGCAATCCTGGTTGCTGACGGAGCAATTCCCGAAAGCGTTCCCGACAGCGATATACCGCTTTCTTGGCCATTTCAGGACTGCTGTATCCGGCTTCTTGGGCAATTTCTTCATTGGACAGTTGCAGACCAGTATATTTCAACAATTTTTTACAGTCTTGACCTGTCTGTTCCAGCGCTTTGTCGAGCACCGCCCTGTGCTCGTCAGCGATGATCCGAGCATCGGCAGGCTCGGCTACAGGCTCCGCATCTTCCGGGGCCAGTGCAACACCGGGCTTTTGTTGTCGCCGAAGCGTCACCCAGCGCCACTTGGCGATGGCAAAAAAATAGGTATCCAGTGTGCTTTTGCCGTTGTACTTGCCCTGCCGCACATTTCGGTCGAACAACACCACTGCATCCTGAAATACATCCTGCCCATCCGCGTCCGTACCGCCGTGCGACATCACATATCTGCGCACCTGGTTGAAACGCGCTCCGTTGCCGAATAAATGTTGCAGGGCGGCATCCCGCTGCCCCTGCGATCCCCCGCCGATAGCGGTCGCCAAGGAGCTATCCGTCCATGTAAGGCTTATTGTATGCATTAATGCCGTGAGTTTTGAAAAAGTACCCAAGTTGAGACTAAAAAAAGCTAATATCCTTCATTTTTTTTCATTCGGCCCGGAGCCAAAATATTTTTAGAAAAAAATGAATTGGGCTGGGCACGGCTCGCGGGGATGCTGCATGAATGGAATGTCAACGAAATGATTTGTACCGCGCCATGCTACAGATAACTGAGATCAAGACTTATATCGCTGAAGGAAATATTCATGAAGCACTCAGCAAGATGCAGTGTGTATCGGATCGGGATTTGGAATACGATATCTTGAAAATTTTCAACGCTTATGAGCAACACCGGAAAAAAGTCATTAGTGGTATCATAAGCAATGATGAAGCGAGTCTGGAGACCTCCAGAATAACGCATCGTATTGTTGAACTACTTTACACATTGGAGATCAAGCAAACCGTTGAAACGCCCCATGAAGATTATGAGGCAGGCCGGAAAAAACTCCTCAACGAAAGCGATTACATAGTAGCAATTGAGTGTTTCTCCAAAGTGCCGCCTTTGCACCATAATTACCTCAGCGCGCAACACAATATTTGCTTGGCAAAATTTGCCCTGGCCGAAACCGAAGCTGACATAATTGCCGTGTTCAAAATGCTCAATGATCTGGAAGATTTGATTATCAACGCCCCGGTTTTCAATCATCACCTGCTGGAGCGGCTCTTGCTTAACCGCGCTATGATGGCGAGGCAAGTAAATATACCCGAATTAGCCGAACAAGACTTTGAAAAACTCAACCTGATGTGTTCTCCGCTGGGAACGCCGTATCAATAATTGTTCACCATCACAAAGTAAAAAACATGAAAAAGTTCATTTGGGTCATGCTTCTGACCGTCACCGTTATGCTGAATACTTCTTGCGAGGAAGGCAATGTTGAAAATAATGCTACAACTTTATTGGAGTCGGAAGGTAATTCGATGAAAACTACCACAACAGCGTTGGAAATAAGCCAATATCCGGATGAAATGAAGTCCGGCATCAGCGCGGACATTTACAAGACTCGTGTAGTGCCGAAAACTCCACGATTTGGGGGCAGAAATGCTATAGGGGCTGCAGCGGGCATGCTTGTAACCTATATTATGCTAGAAAATTCCAAAGAGACAGGGAAAAAAGAGCGTAAGCGCTGACCCGATTCAAGTCAAATTAGTCACACGGGGCGGTTCACGCCGCCCCAATTTTTCACACACAACATTCATCACATTTCAATACCACACAACATGAAAAATTTTTTCATATTATCCGCTGTTTTGGCCGCATTATGCCTTCCGACCAGTACTCTGATGGCGCAAAAAACATTTGGAGAAGAACTACTTGAAGCATTTGTACAAGGAATGATTGAGGGTCTGGTGGAGGACTTGGTTAATCCTGAATCAGAAACGGAGACGAAAATAATCAGTAAAAGCGACATCACCGGGGTTTGGGAATTTCCCAACGGATTGGCCTTCATTGAGGAAAATGGCAACTACAGTCAGTCAACCTCCAGTTACAGCGAAATTACTTTTAGCGGCACTTACGCCCTTTCAGACGATTTAATGAGCATCTTTGACAGCAAAGGTACTTTTATGGGGACATGGACACTTAGCCCAAAAGATAACAAACTTACTTTTACAACAAGTGACGGTTCGGCTAAGACAACTGGCGTATATAAATGTTCTGTTACCGAATTTTTTCAACAGAAAAACCGCGAATTGGCCAACTTAGAGGCAAATACGGAGCGCTTCGTCACAGAACAACAAGGCTATATACAAAGCAAAACCATCCGCCACGACGTGCAAACCGCCACTACCCGCCGCTCCTACGACGCAGAGCGTGTCAAAGCCATCGAAAACACCAAATACTACCGCCAGCAAGGCAACGAAACCCAAGCTCGTGCCTGGGAAGCCAAAGCAGCAGATTATGATCGCGAAATCAACAAATTGGACGGCAACTAAAGGCTTGTTTTAAAGCTATCCAATCCCCAGCCGGACGATATGCGTCCAGCTGGGGTTTTGTATGTTAAAAAATCGTGTAAACCGACCTGCGAAAAAAAATCTACCTAATTTTACCCGTCATTTTTTCATTAAATATTGAAAACGCAAGTACCGTGAGACAATTAATTTTTACTGGCTTATTTATCTTTTTTACCTGTTGCGCCATTGCTCAAACAGCCGATACGGTGCGGGTGTATACTTTGGCGGATACGGTGGTGGCGAAGAGCTTGCTGGAGGAAGGGACTAAATTGAACAACGATAGAAAATTGGAAGGGGCGTTTGTGAAATTGACGGAGGCAGGAGAGATTTATAAGCAGGTTTTGGGGGAGGAGACTGCGGAGTATGCGAATGTTTTGTTTCAAATGGGAAGGAATAAGTACTTTTTGAAAAAATATGACGATGCCATTAAACATTATAATAGATCATTGAACATAAAAATTAAAAATTTAGGCACAAAAAGTATAGAATTTGCACTCTCTTATAATAATTTAGCCCTCGTTTATTATGATACAGATAATTATGTAAAAGCAGCAGATTTTTTTGAAAAAACCATAGAAATTAGAAAAGAAGTTTTAGGAAATAATCACGAGTTAGTTTCTGTAACTTTAAACAATTTAGGTAATGTTTACAGTAATTTAGGGAATTTTGAAAAATCGCTAACCTGCCATAAAGAAGCCTTAAATATTCGATTGAATAAGTTTGGGTTAAATTCACCTCAAGTAGCCCAATCAAATAGCAATATAGGTAACACGCTCTTACGAATAGGATATTTTGATGAATGTGAAAAATATTATAAAACAGCTTTGAATATAAGACAGAAGATTTTATCTGAATCCCATATTGATATAGCAGAGTCGTATAATAATATAGGAGTTTTACACGATAGAAAAGAAGATAATAAATCTGCCATTGAGTTTTATAAAAAAGCCTTAGAGATTTATGTAAAAAATTATGGTTTAAACTCAATAGAGGTAATAGATTCATACAATAATATTGGCGTTGCCTATAACAATGGAGGTAACTACAACAAAGCATTAGAATTTTATGAAAAAGCCCTAAGTATTGTTGCGGAAAATAAATCGATTGAATACAGCTTACAGGGTTTGTCTCGCCTTTACAATAACATAGGTATTGTTTATGATGACTATAAAGATTATAATAAATCAATTTTTTACTATAATAAAGGAATCGAAATTTTGGGAAAAGACAATGAAGGAGAATTATTAGCGGCACTTTACTTAAACATATCTGTCTCTTATTGGAACAATAAAATGTATGATGAAGCCATAAAAAAAAATCAAAAATCTTTAGATGTTTTCAAGAGTTTATTTGGAGAGAATCATTTTGAAATTGCGAGATGTTATTTAAACTTAGGGACCATATATTTATCAATGAAAAAAGCAGATATGGCCATAAGTTTGTTCGAACAATCGCTTAACATCCTACTTGATTTGCCTATTCCCCACGACCTTGCTACCTTAACGTGCTATCTAAATCTGGGAGAAGCTTATTTTTTAAAAAAAAATAACAATAGAGCATCATATTATTTCAAAACCGGTTTGCAATCAAATAAATACAAAAAATCATATACCGATAATATAACTTATCTGGATAATAGAATATTTTTGCTTAAAAACCTATCAAAAGTATATCAAAATAACCACCGCCTCACTCACTCCCGCCCTGCACTCGATACTGCCCTCGATTACGCCCAACAAGCCTATGCTGCCCTCCAATACCAACAACAAAGCCTTAGCACTGAAGGCAGCAAAGCCCAACTGCTGGAGACTCATTACCCCGTCTATGAAGGCGCGATCCAAACCTCGCTGATGGTAGCTGATTTGGATAAAAACGACAGCCTGCGCCACACCGCTTTCGACTATGCAGAGCGAAGTAAAGCCGCCTTGCTCCGGGCCAAAATGAAAGAAAGCGAAGCCCTCGGCTATGCCGGCATCCCCGACAGCCTGCTTCAACAGGAATACGACTTGCGCATAGACATATCCTGGCGCGAGCGGCAACGACAGGAAAAAATCAACGCCGGTCAAAGCGAAACCGACAGCGCCATACTGGCCCTTTCCGGCAAAATCTTTGACCTGCGCCAGCGCTATGATACGCTCAAAACCCGTTTCGAGCGCGAGTACCCCGCCTACTACCGCGCCAAATACGACCTGCGCACCCTCAGCCTCCGTGAGGTGCAACAAACCCTGCTCGAACCGGAACAAACCTTGCTGGAGTATTTTGTGGGCGACAGCGCCGTGTATGCTTTTGTGGCCAACCGGGGCGATTATCAGGTGCTCAAAATCAAAAAAGATTTCCATTTGGACAGCCTCGTGCGCGTACTGCGCGAGAGCATCGTCAGCCCTCACGACCGGCCGCTAACCGATTCGGTGCGCAATGCCGCTCCCGTGGCATACGCCCAAAGCGCCGCGCTGTTGTACGAAAAATTGGTAGCTCCGGCCAAACCCTACCTCAAATCGAGGGTAGTGATCGTGCCCGACGGCCCCCTCGGCTATCTGCCCTTTGAGGTCTTGCTGACAAAACGGCCTGAAAAAGCGTATCGGTTCAATACGCACCCCTATCTGTTGCACGAACATCAGATCAGTTATTGCTATTCCGCTACGCTGTTGCGCGATATGCGCGACCTCCGCCGGCGCAAAGACAAAGAGCAGGTTCCTGCGGGTGCTTGGCTGGGGATGGCACCTTATTTCACGAGCGATACCACCTTGCTGGCCGACCTGTTTGCTTACGCCGACGATGTGCGCAAAGACCTCCGCCCCTTGCCATTCGCAGGTAAAGAAGTGGCCAACATCGCCAAACTGATGCAGGGCAAGGCTCTTTACGGCAAAGATGCCAGCAAAAAAGCCTTCGAGCAATTAGCGCCGCAGTACCGGGTGCTTCACCTGTCCACCCACGGCCAAGCCAACGACCGCTCTGGCGACTACTCCTTCTTAGCCTTTGGCGAATCGAAAGACAGCACCGGTAGCGATTTGCTGTACGTCCACGATCTGTACAACTACGCCCTCAATGCCGATTTAATCACCTTGTCCGCCTGTGAGACCGGCATTGGTCAGTTGCTCCGAGGAGAAGGTATTGTCAGCCTCGCCCGCGCCTTCTCCTATGCCGGAGCCAAAAGTATCGCCACATCCCTCTGGCAAGTCAGCGACGCCAAGACCCAAGAGCTGATGGTAGATTTTTACAAAGGATTAATAAAGAACAATAATAAGGATGATGAAAGAATGCCCACAAAGGATACTGCTCTTTGCCAAGCCAAGCGGAAAATGGCGAAATCCCGCGATAAAAGCGATCCGTACTACTGGGCCGGCTTTATTTTGATTGGGGATTCGGGAGGGCTTTCAGAGAATTAGGCCAGTCGAGCAAAACCAAACCCGTGGCGACAAATATGCCCTGCCCCGGGAGGTGTTAGAAGTACTGGTATCCGCTCGCTGAAATTTTTTTTAAAAAAAAAACTCCAATTGTTGGGTACGGCTTTCGGTCTGGCTGCATGAATGGTGTGTAACGAAAAAATTTCATTCACATCAAAAAATTTCTGCATTATGAAAGCCGTACATTCTCTACTCCTCTTTGCACTCCTTTGCAGCGCCAGTTTGTTCACTGCTTGCCAAAAAGATCAGGACACAGCTCCTGAGCCTATCGAAAAGCCAGCAGAAGGCACGCTGCACGTCAAACTAAAAGCCAATATCCCTACCTATTTCGGTTACAAATGGAATGTAACCGTCGGCATTGCGGAGGTAGGTTCCTATTACTACACACAGAAAGTGAGCAGCACTTCCGATTGGATACTCCTTCGGGACATTGCACCTGGCAGCTACGTCGTCGAATGCCGGGGCACGGTCGAGGTGGACGGCACCCTGTATCAAGTCAGCGGCGATCTGGTCGCGCAGGTACAGGCCAATAAAACGACCACCCTCACTTTTAACTTTCAGTGAAATCACCTCTCTCAACAAAAAAAATCAAGTCAATATGAAATTGAACTGGATAGTAACTGCAGCCATTACCGTCACTTCTTGCTTTTCCCTCCATGCGCAAGACTGTATCACCCTCAAATCAGGTGATGAAATCAAGTCCAAAGTCATTGAAGTGGCACCCGATATGATCAAGTATAAAAAGTGGGAAAACCCTGATGGCCCTTCCTACACCTTGGAGAAAGCGCAGGTTTTTATTATCAAATACCAAAATGGGACAAGAGATGTATTCAACGAAACTGTCACGACAAAAGCCCAGGCTTTTCAGGCTCCGGTGCCTGCCCCCCAGCCTGTTCCAAGCACCCCTATCCGACCAGTCCGATTTGAACGGATGTTTTTTGGTGGTGGCGTTTTTCGATATGTTGACGATGAGTCCATTCTGCCGTTCAGGAATATGGATGCAGTTTTTTCCCGGGTATCGCGTGCGCAAGACGAATTTCGGCGTGGCAAACGCAAAGAAGGGTGGGCCTTAGCGTTGAATATTATTGGCGGTGGTGCCGTAGGAGTAGTTTTGGCAACTGCTGGAGAAGAAGGAGGGCCTGGGCATGGGATTGCGTTTTTGGGCGGCATTGCTTCCATTGCCGTTGGTACCATTCTCGAATTTAGTGCAAAAGGCAATTATGACCGCGCTGCTGCTATTTATTCGGCTCAAGGGAGTCGAGTAGGGGCACCGCAACAAATCGAAAAGGTGTCACTGGGGTTTACTCGCAACAACGGGGTAGGGTTGGTTTATCAGTTTTAAATGATGTTTAGGGTCTGTCTGAAAAACTTTTTGAACCCTTGTAAAGCAGCTGTCAGACGATGAAAATTGCACAGACGGCAAGGCTTGGCGATTTTTTGGATAGACTCGAACGGCTCACGTCACATTAAGAAATTGTGACGTGGGCTTTTTTGTCATCAAAGCAAGCCTTTAGCGTCTTCCTCCCTTCCGCCGTGGGCCAGCACATACAACCGCAAAGAATTTTCTATTTTTGACAACTTTTTTGTCAAAACGACGGCTTGGCCGTTTGAAAACATCAAAACCATGAAAGGATTACCCGTTATATGCCTCTTATCGCTCCTGTTCGCGGCCTGCACCCACCCCACCCCCGAAAAAACATCTTCCCCTTTCGCAAACGGCAAATGGATTGACCTAACCTACGCCTTCGACGAAAACACTGTCTATTGGCCGACTGCCGAGACATTTCGGCTCGATACGGTGTTCGAAGGCACCACTGACAGTGGGTTTTATTATTCCGCTTTCCAGTATTGCGCTGCCGAACACGGCGGCACGCACCTGGACGCGCCCGTGCATTTCGCCGAAGGCAAATTGCCGATGGACCAAATCCCGCTCGAACAACTCATTGGTGAAGCCGTCGTCGTGGACGTGTCGGCACAGGCCGCCGCGAATCCTGACTATCAGGTCACGCAGGCCGATTTTGAGGCCTGGGAACGCACCAACGGGCCTTTGCCAAAGGATGTCATTGTGCTGCTGCGAACGGGTTTTGGCAAATACTGGCCCGACCGGGAAAAGTACATGGGCACGGCAGAACGCGGCGCAGCAGCGGTCGCCAAACTGCATTTCCCCGGTCTGCACCCCGACGCGGCGCGCTGGTTAATCGCGAATCGTTCCATAAAATCCATCGGGCTCGACACGCCGAGCATTGACTACGGGCAGTCCACGCTGTTCGAGAGCCACCGGATTTTATTTGAAAAAAACATCCCGGCCTTCGAGAATCTGGCGAATCTCGACCAGTTGCCCATGAAAGGTTTTTGGGTGTTTGCCCTGCCCATGAAAATCAAAAACGGCAGTGGCGGGCCGCTGCGGATTGTGGCGAGCATTGACAAATAAAAAACTCACCGGGCGACTCGGAGTCACCCGGTGAGTAGATGCACAGTGCCAAAACAAGCCAACTGAAAGTTGGCGTTACCCGTTCTCCGTAAAACCCGGGTACAAAGTCATCCCACCGTCCACAAAAATCGTGGTGCCGTGAATGTAGTCCGACTCGTCGGAGGCCAGCCAAACAGCCACCGCGCCGATGTCGGAAGTTTCTCCAACACGTTGGTAAGGAATGAGTTCGAGCAGTTTGGCTTCGGCATCGGGTGTTTCCCAAGCTGGGCGGTTGATGGGCGTTTTGATGGCGCCGGGGCCGACCGAGTTGATGCGGATTTTCATTGGGCCGTACTCTTGGGCGAGCGATTTCATCATCAGCATCACGCCGCCTTTCGAGGCTGCGTAGTTGACATGACCGCCCCAGGGAATCACTTCGTGGACGGAGCTCATGCAAATGATTTTGCCCAAAGCGACCGACACGTCGGGCCGCGGGCCGCGCCGCAGAAACTCGCGGATGGCCTCGCGGGAGCACAAAAATTGGCCGGTCAAATTCACGTCGAGCACGAATTGCCAGTCTTTCAAAGTCATGTTGTGGAAAGCCGAGTCGCGCTGCAGGCCGGCGTTGTTCACCAGAATATCCACTGTGCCGAAGGTCGAAATGGTCTCCTGAAACATGGCCATGACTTGGTCTTCTTTGCTGACGTCGGCTTTGTAAGCGATGGCGGTACCGCCCATTTGAGCGATTTCGTCCACGACCTGTTGCGCGGCTTCGTCGCCAAAGACGTAGTTGACCACCACGTTGGCGCCGTCGCGCGCCATAGACATGGCGACTGCACGCCCGATGCCTGAATTGGCGCCGGTGACGATGCAGGTTTGGTTTTTGAGGCGATTGTTGGGTTGTTGATACATTGCGAGTGAGTGATTGAGTGAATGGGTGATTGAGTGAATGGACAGATTTTTGTCATTCTGTCGGAATCCGTCCGCTCTGAGTGCGCCCTCGTAGAGTGGACAGATGTTTACAACATGACAAAAAAGGTGATTCAACGAAGCGTATTCCCGGCAATCTTCCCGCCGTTGACTGTCCGAATTTTATACAAACCCGTGTGCGCAGTCAGATACAGGGTTTTGCCGTCCGCATCGCCCCAAGCCATGTTGGCCGGGCGTTCGGGGCCGGTGATTTTTCCCAAATATTTTCCTTCAGGCGAGAGAATCCAAACGCCGCCGGGAGCGGAGACGAACAGGTTGCCCGCGTTGTCCACCTTCACGCCGTCGAGGGCTTCGTCGCCGTCGGTGAAACTGAAGTCGAAAAAGACTTTGTCGTTGGCGAGTTTGCCGTCCGCCGTCACCTCGTAGCGCCACAAAGTCTTGGTGTGGTGAATATCGCGGATGTCCCAATTGGCGACGTAGAGGTACTTTTCGTCGGGGCTGAAAGCGATGCCGTTGGGGCCGCCGAGGTCGGTCGTGAGCAGTTCAGTCTTGCCGTTTTTGACACGATAAACACCCTGATGCGGGGTTTCTTTTTTCGGGTCGGTGTAGTTTTTCGGCAAACCGTAGGGCGGGTCGGTAAAGTAAACCGTGCCGTCGGATTTCAAAACCAAGTCGTTGGGACTGTTGAGTTTAAGTCCCTCCCAGTTGTCGGCCAAAACCGTCACCGGGCCTTTTTTCTCGTGGCGCACCACGCGGCGGTTGCCATGTTGGCACACGAGCAAACGGCCTTCTGCGTCAATCGCCAGACCGTTGGAGCCAGGCTGATGGTATTCGCCAATGTCGAAGCCTGTGTAGCCCGATTTGGTCATATAAATCGAAACATTGCGCGATGCAGGCTCGTAGCGGTAAATCACGTTGGTGTTCGGGTCGCTGAACAAAAGAAACCCGTCGGGGTGCCAAACAGGGCCTTCGGTGAACTGGAATCCGTCGGCCAATTTTTCCACTTTCGTGCCGGGCGCGATGACGTTTTCAAACGATTTTTCGATTTGAACCAACGCGCCCACGTCTTGCCAATCTTCGTTTTTTGGATATTTTTTGTAAAAATCCAACGTCGCGGAGCGGAACCAAACGTAGTTTTCCGGTAAATCGGCGAAGGGCGCGTTGGCGACCAGAATGGCAATTTGGAATTGTTGTCCCGGCTGGGCATTGTCGGTCAGAAAAACCCGGTTGCGGGCGTTCCAGCCGCTCACCGCGCCGCCGCCGTTTTGGCCGAAGGTTTTGGCGAGTTTGCCGTTGACAAAAATTTCGGAGTAATC